>NZ_JAMYMV010000010.1:0-129816 GCF_040318715.1 Mesorhizobium sp. M1050
ATAACGCGCCGCAAGAACAGCATGAATTGGGCCGCCAAACTGGCTCAGAACACTCGCAAAAACAGCGTTTATGGATGCGCACTAGCCTAGCCTCCTGCACTTCGTCATCTTGGGGTCTGGTCGCCGCGCTCCTTGTTCCGCCCAGTGGATGACGAAGCGATGGGCGTCCCCGCTGATCGCCAAGTCATGCTGGCACCTTGCTCAGCCCTGGCGAATGTGCCGTTTTTACAAGCCGGAAAAAAGTTGTCCAAGGTGGCGCCTGACGGGTTGCCGGTTGCGCGCAACGCCAGTATAAGCCGCTTCGTCTGAGCGCGCCCATCGTCTAGCGGTTAGGACACCGCCCTTTCACGGCGGTAACAGGGGTTCGATTCCCCTTGGGCGTACCAGAACTTTCCAAACGCAGCTTGCAAGGTGCCGGCCGGTTGACGCGACCGTGACAAAGGCGGCGTTGCGGCAAGAGCCTATACTGAGAAGGGGCGCCCGCCGGTTAACGCGCCCTCTTCACGGGTTGGCAAAAACACGGGACAGCGGTGCGACCGCCGCGTTCCCACACTGGGCAGCCTAACCGACCAGCGGCACGGTTACGGTGGTCGCGTAGTTGATCGGGAAGTTGCTGAAGTAAGGGAAATCGACGACGAAGGCGTAGGTGGCGGTCAGATGCGCCATGCGGAAGCCACCACTCGCCGGGTCGATGACGATCGTGACATTCACATCCGTCAAACCCAACGCCTGCAGTTTCTGCGTGACGATCGATTGGATGTCGGCTTGGGTCAGCGTGTTCTGAAGCTGCAACGAGCGTGATGATGTCTCCAACACATAGCGAACGCTGGACACGGAGTGCATCGACCAGCCGAAGGCGAAGATCCCGAACAGCAGCATGACGAGGAAAGGCGCGATCAGCGCGAACTCCAACCCAGCCCCGCCCGACCGATCCTGACTGAACGCGTTCGTCTTAGCGGACACGGATCACCTCCAGATGGCCGATGGTGCTGGAACCGGAAAAGGCACCGAAGGCGACGGGCGGCAACCAGGTGGCCGTTGCCTGGATCTGAACATAGACCGATGGCGCCTTCGGCCCACTGCACATGGTGGAAGCGTCGACCACGGTCGTCCCGCACATGTAGATCCGGCTTAGCGTGACCTGACCGTCCTCCGGCCGATTCTCCCAACTCGAAATGGCAACGGCCTGCGTCGCCGTATCGTTGGTCGATCCTGCCATGATCAAGTTCGCCGCAGTCTTCACGCCAGCGCGCATCGACAGCGAACTCGTTACGTAGGACCAGCCGTCCAGAATACCAAGCAGCACGAGGCAAAGGATGGGCAGGACCAGCGCGAACTCGACCGCCGCAACGCCCGCATCATCTCCAAGGATCGGCGTCGATCGGCGTTCCACGTAGCTACTCGGCCAGTGCCACGGACTGCGCGGCTGGAATGTCGCGCATTCCGAGGCTCGAGCAATTCTGATTGACAGTCGCGCTGCCGGACCATTGAATCGTGTTGGCAACCACCTGGGTGCAGCCGCTGTTGCCCGAGAAATTGCCGAGGTAATTGACTTGTTGCTTGGGAAAATAGAGCGCGCCGGTCAAAAGCGAGTCCGCCGTGCCGTTGAAGGTGCTCTGCGCCGCGGTCCCCGTCCTGTCGCCATAGAACAGCACCCCGGAATAGGTGCCTGAGGTCGGCGCGCTCAGCGTCACCGTGGCGTTGCCGTTCATGCTGACGGTGTTGCTGCCTTGCATGAAGATGGTAACCCCGCTGCCCAAAATGACCGCACCCGCGTTGATCTTCAAATTGCCCTGCACGACATAGACGCCGGGAGAAAGCGTGATGGTGCCGTTGAGGTTCATGCCACCGCAATAGGTCCCGGGCTGGATTGTCTGCGTCGTCTTGTTGCCGTTAATATTCTTGCACGGGTTGCTGGCCGCCGGCGTTGGTAGGTCGGCAAATGGGTCGCTGGCGGGCAGCGCCTGGGTGATCGGCGCGGCGCAGACCGTGGTGACGGGATTGCTAAGAGAGACACCGCCCGCCGATATCAGGCAATCGACCTGGAGGGCCGCCGAGCCCTGAAGCTTGATGGCGTCCGGGGCGTTCGAATTGGACATGATGACGCAGTGTGTGACCTTAACGCTGGTATTGCCGGAAAACCCTACAGCCTGCGAGGCGGTCGGATCGAGCGCTTCCATGCAGGCCTTTGAGGCGTCGGTGATCAGGGCCACCGCCCTCGCCTGCTCGGGAACCTGGGCCTGGGTGAAGATTGAGGTGAACATCCGGTCGAGGTTCTGGCGGACTATGACCTCGACTGCTTTCTTCGTCGTATTCGGTCCCGACGTCGGCGGCGTGTTGACGACGATCGTGCCCGAGCCCAGCCCATTCGTGGCGGCCGACTGGGTCGCGGCCGCGACGATGGTCGGCTTGTCGGAACCTGAGATCTGTTCAAGCGCGCCGGCATAGGCGGCGGCATCGGCCGTCGCCTGCAATCTCAGGCTGTTGTAGTACCAATAGGAGGTCTCGACACCGAAGCCCGCGGCACCGACCACAATGGGCAAGGTCAGGGCAAAAATGGTGGCGACATTTGCGCTTGTTCCCCGGCGAATACCGTTCGCAATACGTCGAATCCGGGTGAAGCAAATGAAGGTCATAACCTAGATTAGAAAGCACGCATGTATGAACGAATGGCTAAAAAGTTCAGTTCATTTTTGATCAGCTATCTGTTGTCCTCAAAAAAATGGGTTCGTTGTCTGATCAGCGAGCATGCAAGGCAACAGACGACTTAAAGGCCATGCCCCGATGGATGAGTTCCGAGGATAGTTTACCGTTTGCTAACAGCACGATTGCAGAGCCGGAGGCAAGGATCGGCCGGCTCACCTTCGCAATGGGACTTATGCGCGGCAAATCGGGGACCAAGGTCCGTCTGGCGGGTTCATCGACGACGTCGCATGATTCACCGAGCGGGACGGCCGACTCGAAGGATGGACCATGAAAAATCGAACCAATCTGCTCGCAGCGGTTGCGGCGCTCGCACTTCTCGCCTCTCCGGCCTTTGCGGGTCCTGGCGGCAATGGTAATGGCGGCGGCCACGGCAGTGGGAACGGTAACGGCGGGAATTCAGCCGGAGCTGGATCGCAGGGGCATGGAGCTGCGACATCCGCGGCGGCAAGAGATCCTTCGACCAGTGGTTTGACAAAAGCGCTCAGCGTCGTGGCGACCACGCCGGCATCACCGCAGGCTACGCTGTCCCTGCAGGCAGCCTTGGACAAGCTCTTGGCGAAGAACGCAACTGAAGATCCGGCAGACACGACGGATGACTCATCGGACGAAACCACTGGCTCTACGGAATAGAGAGCTTTGGGGTCGTGGCGCTTTGACGTGACACTCCTTGTGGCCCGCGCCGGTTCGCCGGTGCGGCTTTTTTTCAAGCGGAAAGAACTGGCATCGTCTCCGCGACTGCCCCAGCCGACATCTCTCTCTGTACGGCCAGGAAGAACCTGCGCACTTCGTCGCTGGCTGCTGTTCTGTCCCTGCCGGATCCGACAACGAGAGCGAGCAACTCCGATGCCTTCGCTCTCCAGAAGGAGGTGGCGGTTTCGCCGTGCAGGTTGCAGAGCTTCGCGGCAACTTCTCTGACCAAGAACACCTGACGGTCGATCGGGAATGCACGAACTTTTTCTGGGGACATCTTCCGAACCATGAGACAGACGCAACGAATCAACCATTGCCAACAAGCAATGGCGTAGCCGGCAAGGTGGAAACGGAAGCTTAACGGCGCTGACGTTGGTGCGCGTTGCAATCGGACAAGGCGAAACGGTGGCAGCCCTCAGGCCTGGAGCGCCCTCGACCCACCGTCGCGCTTGCGCGGCGTCATCATGTCCCTGGCCATCAGCCTGCTCGCCCGGCAAAACGCCATGAACGCCCGGCACGCATCCTCGGTCTTGACCACGTCCACCGTGGCGCCAAAGCAGGCGTTGAAAGCTTTCTGATAAATCGGGCCCTGATGGCGCGCAGGCCAGTCCTGCAGAAAATCGAGCGCCTGTTCGACCCCGTAGATTTCCTCGACTGGCAGGCCGGGTCCGGGTGCGATGCGCACAGGCACCTCGAATTGCAATCTGTCCATCCCACGTCTCCCGAACTGGCGTCACCGGGGCGGCAATGCCGTTCGTCGTCAAAAAATTGCTTTGACCGGCTTTTGGCCCAGAAATGTGTCGTCACTTGGGATCGTCAGAAGGGAAAAGCAAGCCGCGCAAAAATCGGCTAGACATAGCCCCATGCAAGAGGAATATCCCGAAGTGCGGCCGCATTGGGCAGTTCTTCCTTGAACCTTCTGCCCTCAAGTGCCAAATCTGGGGAGATTTTCACATCGGCTCTCTTGCAGGGCCCTACCGCTTAAACGGACAAAATGGTCACCTATCTCGACGCAGCCACGGCACCACTCAGAAACACCGGCCAGATCCGCCTTTATGGCGAGGAAGGCTTTGCCGGCATGCGCAAGGCTTGCGATCTCACCGCGCGCTGCCTCGACGAGCTGGTGCCGATGATCGAGCCCGGTGTCACCACCGAAACCATCGATCGCTTCGTCTTCGAATTCGGCATGGACAATGGCGCTCTGCCGGCGACACTCAACTATCGCGGCTACACGAAATCGTCGTGCACCTCGATCAATCATGTCGTTTGCCATGGCATTCCCGACAACAAGCCGCTCAAGGATGGCGACATCGTCAACATCGACGTCACCTATATCCTGGACGGCTGGCACGGCGATTCCTCGCGCATGTATCCAGTCGGCACGATCAAGCGCGCCGCCGAGCGCTTGCTCGAAGTCACGCATGAATGCCTGATGCGTGGTATTGCGGCGATCAGGCCAGGCGCACGCACCGGCGCCATCGGTGCTGCCATCCAGACCTATGCCGAGGGCGAGCGCTGCTCGGTGGTGCGCGACTTCTGCGGCCACGGCGTCGGCCAGCTTTTCCATGATGCGCCGAACATCCTGCACTACGGCAGCGCCAATGAGGGCGTCGAGATGCGGCCCGGCATGATCTTCACCGTCGAGCCGATGATCAATCTCGGCCGGCCGCACGTGAAGGTTCTGTCGGACGGCTGGACCGCGGTGACGCGCGACCGCTCGCTGTCGGCGCAATACGAGCACACGATTGGCGTCACCGACACCGGTTGCGAGATTTTCACGCTGTCGCCCAAAAAACTCGACCGTCCGGGCCTGCCGGCCTAGAGCTTTGTCGTGTAGGGCGGCGCTGGCACCTCAATCCCGGCCGTTTGCGTAGAGCACGGCGTCATGCCCGACTGGACGTGAGATCGTCTTATGACGATTGGACACCCGTAGCATTTCGGCAGGTCGTAGGTGACGACCAGTCCGTTGGGTTGGTTGTCCTGCAATTCGATCCTGCCGCCGTGACCTCGATGATGTCGGCAACGATCGAGAGGCCCAGGCCGAAGCCATGCTTCGATGCAATGCCGCGCGACGCATCTTCCTTGAAGAATGGTTCGAAAACACAAAACGAACTGGCACGGAGCAATCGATCAACAATTGTCCTTTATGATTTGCCGTATCGGGATTCCAGCGCATCTGCAATTCGTTCGCAAAGCATTTCAGCGGTGACGGTCGTTAGGTGGAGGCGAATGCGGCTTCCCTGCGTATCGATTAGCGAAACAGCAACTCCGCTATCAGAATACTCGAGGTGGCGGAGAACGTAGGTGACCACGAAATCTGATGTTTCGCTGGATCTCTTGTCGAAGTCACCCACAGATTTTTCCTCCAATTCAGATTTTATCGATATTTTGCGGATTCCATGCAACAGAAACCAGGTGCAGTTCTTCGGATTGACTCTCGGCGTCGCCTGATTTCCGAATAAAGTACTTTGTCAGCTTACCATTTTCCGCAGCCTGTACCATCCATTTGCCATGACATATTTTACCTCCACGTTGTTCGACTTGACACACCCTCCCTCTGCTCCGCTCGGCAAATGGATAATGAGGCCACCAGGCCGTGTACTTGACGCACACGAAGCGTTTCAGTTCTGGGAAAATAAATTCGCCATTCGCCTCAAGTGTGCCGGGCTTCTATTGAGCAAAGGTCCACAACAATAGACCCGAAGCAACGCATCGCCATTAGCAACAGAAAGCCGGTGCATGCAGGCAGGTCTCGCCTGAGAATCGATCCACCCTCACTCGATTTTGCCATCGACGATATGGAGGCGGCGGTCCATCCGCTCTGCCATATCGAGATTGTGCGTGACCGCGACGACTGTCTTGCCACGATCGCGCACCAGTTTTTCGAGAATTGTGAACACCTGCTCGGAGCTCTTGGAGTCGAGGCTTCCCGTCGGCTCGTCGGCGAGGATGAGCGGCGGGTCATTGGCGAGCGAGCGCGCCACCGCCACACGCTGGCGCTGACCACCCGAGAGCTGGTCGGGCCGCTTGTCCAGATGCTCGGCAAGTCCCAGCGAGCCAAGCAACTCGCCGGCGCGCTCGCGCATCTCTTCTCGCTTTAATCTGCCGAGCTTGCGCATCGGGATCTCGACATTCTCACGCACAGTGAATTCGGGCAGCAGGAAGTGGAACTGGAACACAAAGCCGAGCATCTCAAGCCGCGTTCTTGCCCGCTCCCTTTCGTCCATGGGACCGGCGTCACGGCCACCGATCTTCAGAGTCCCACGGGTCGGCCGATCGAGCAGCCCGAGCAGATAGAGAAGCGACGACTTGCCTGAGCCGGATGGACCGGTGACGGCGATGAACTCCTTCTCGCGGATCTCAAGCGTGATGTCCTCGACCAGCGTAACGGGGACTGTTTCCGGCAGGATGCGCATCAGCCCTTCGGTCTCGACCAGCGTGGTCATGTCGCGCCTCTGATGATGTCGACCGGGTTTTGCATCGCCGCCCGACGCGCCGGCAGATATCCGGCCACCGCCGCCGAACCGACCGCGAAGCCCGTGGCGATGACGTAATGCAGCACGCTCCAGGCGATGGGCAGATGCGTCATCTCCTGGCCGGTCGCGGCGATCTCGAAGCGAACCAGCGACAGCGCGTAGACCATCGCGAAGCCGAGCACCCAGCCGAGCGCCGAACCGCCGGCGCCGATCGCCACCCCTTCCAGCAGGAACAGCCGGCGCATGTCGGCCTCGGGGAAACCGAGCGACTTCATGATGGCGATGTCGCGCGCCTTCTCGTGTGTGATGGTGGAGATGATGTTGAAAATGCCGAAGCCGGCCACCAGCATGATCGCGCCGACCACGGTGTACATGATGACGTTGCGGATGACGAAGGCTTCAAGGATGGATTCGTTGGCCTCTTGCCACGCCACGGCCTTGTAGCCGAGCTCGGCTTCAGCCCGCCTCGCCACCGCGGGCGCGCGGTTCGGATCATCGAGCTTGATGCGGATTTCGTTGATCGCGTTCGGCCGCACGGACACGATCTGCGCGTTCTTTAGAAGAATGTAGGCCTCGCTCTCGTCGCGCTGGGTCGTGCCGGTGTGGAACAGCCCGGCGATCTTGAAATTGCGCGCCTGGCCTTGCGAGGAAACCGCCGTGATCGTGTCGCCAAGCCCGGCGCCGAGCCGGTTCGCCATGGTGTCGCCGACGAGCACATTGTTGCCGCCGGCCGCAAGTGCGGCGAAGCTGCCTTGGACGAAATCCTCCACGATCGGCGATACGCCGGGCTCGCGCTCCGGCTCGACGCCGATGATGGTCGCGCCCACCTCGCGGCTGGAATAGCGGATCACGCCCTGTGTCTTGAGGCTCGGCGCGTAGCGTCCGGGAATCCAGCTCTCCAGCCAGGCGGTCGCCTCGGTCGGGTTGATGATGCCGCGGCGGTCGTCACGCGGCCTCAGCCCCGAGATCGCGACAGTGTCGAATATATCCTCGGCCGGCTGGCGTCGGGCAGTGCGTTGTTCGTCGGTGATGTCGACATGGGGCATCGTGTCGACGAGTTGGCGCACGAAGTCGTCCTGGCCGCCCTGCATGAGCGCTGCCATGGCGATCGAGAAGCCGACGCCGACCGCCACGCCGATCACCGCGACGAGCGTCTGCCGGCCGCGGCCGGCGATGTGCGTGACTGCGATGTCGAGGATCAGCGGCATTTCCACCTCACGATTCTCGGGCCGCGACGCGCGCGCCGTCGGCAAGGTCCGCTGGGTAGGGCGAAACGACCCGCTCCTGCTCGCCAATGCCGGACCACACCTCGACACCGTCGACGCCGCGGATGCCGGCGCGGATCTCGAGCCGCCGCGCCCTGTCGCCTTGGACCACGAATACGTCGTTCCCCTGGACCGCAGCCGAGGGTATCAACAGCACGTTCTTCGCTTCACGGGTGACGACATTGACGTCGGTCGACATGCCGATCCTCAGCGGCGTGTCGTCGGGCAGGTGCAGATAGACGCGATAGGTTTTCGTCGTCGGGTCGCCCTTGGGCGTGATGCTGTCAACCGCCGCCTCGAGATTCTGCCCGAGGAATGCATCGGCCCTGAGGAGCACTCGCTGGCCGACCTCGACGCGCGCAATATCCTCCTCGTTGACGTCCGCGACCACCCGCAGCGGACGCGGCTCGCCGACCCAGAACAGCACGGTGCCGAGCTCCGCGATCTCGCCCACCTCGCCGTCTTGCCTCAACACGACGCCGGGACTCGGCGCCCGCAATATGTAAGTCTCAAGCCGTGCCTTCTGCGCGGCAAGCTGCGCTTCTATCTGCGATAGTTCGCTACGCGCGCGATCGAGCGCCTGTTGGCTCGCTGCATTTTTTTGCGCGAGCACGGTTTGGCGTTGGAGCTCCTGTTCGGCGAGCGCCCGCCGCGCCTCAAGTTCGCCAAGCACGGCCTTCGCTTCGCTGTCGTCAAGCTTGGCGAGCACATGGCCGCGCTCGACCCGCGATCCCTCGCAGTCGCACTGCTCTATGATCCTCTCGCGCACCACCGGCGCCACCTTGGCCCAGGTCTTGGGCTCGACTGCGCCGCTGGCATAGACGATCTCGGCGGCGTCGCCGCGCTTGGCGGTCACCACCGAGACAGGTATCGGCCTCAGAAAATGCCAGGCCGCGGCACCGCCTGCCGCCACCGCAACGATGGCCATACCCGCAATCCAGCGCCTCAACCGCATGCAGTGCTCCCTTTTTGGCGAGACCTGTGGCGTCAGACCGACCGTCGGTCTATAGTACGGGAGAACGTCTTGGCGGCTGCCGCGTTCCGGTCCGTCGATCACGTTTTTCAGGAAAGCCGTCGCGGGAAACCTTATTGGCCAGAGCAAGAAAAGCGCCTGAAATACGCTCTGCCGAGCTTCTCGACTGCGCACAGCGCCTGTTCTTCGAGCGCGGTTATGACGATACGACGGTAGAAGACATCATCCGCGCGGCTGGCCTGTCGAAAGGTGCCTTCTACCACTACTTCGCCTCCAAGGAGGCGCTGCTGGAGGCGCTCGCGGCGCGGCTTGCCCGCGACAGCCTCGCCGAGTTGCAACCGATGCTCGACGATCCGTCGCTCGGACCAGTCGGCCGGCTCAACGCGCTTTTCGCAGGTTCGCAGCGGCTGAATGTCGAGCTCGCGCCGCAGCTCAGGACGACCTTTGCGGTCCTGTTTCGACCTGAGAACGTCGTGCTCTTCCACCGGGTCGATCTGGCTGCCAGGGAGCTTGCCCTACCGTTGATAGCTGATCTGCTGAAGAAGGGTAGCGAAGAGGACGCTTTTGACGTACCCGATCCCTTGGCGTTCGCCGACATGCTGCTGCAGATCAGGCTGATCTTTCGCGACGTGATGCATCGCGCTCTTCGTCAGGCCGACCAAGGAAACATCGAGGAGGCCGCGCGCCTGCTCGAAGAGCGCCTCAGGCTCTACGGTGTCGCGATCGACCGCCTGCTCAAGCTGCCCGACGGAACGATCAAAGCCGTGGAGCCCGGCTTTGCCCGCGCCTTCCTGCAGGCGGGCTAGCCATCTTGCTTCACCAAGGATCGCGGTTCCGCGCCACGCCTCCGCATGCTTGGCCAACATCCCTGCTTAAGTATAGCGAGGCAACGAGCCTTCGATCCCGTCACATGTCAGATGAACGTGGCCGCATGCGCTAAGCGATGTTAAGTCTTGTTGCGCAAATCGTGGTTTCATCTGGCCGCCATATTAGGAAGCCGGAGGCTGATAGGCAGCCGTCACGATCTGTCGGGATAGTCTCGCGATCGGAGAACAGAACTGTTTCAATCCGGGCCAGAACGGTTCTAATGTCAGCGCCGGGGGGCATATGGGCAACACAAGCGACGACGACGAGCGGAGTTTCTTCTCCGAAGCGCCGATGCGACCAGCGGCGAAAACCAAGCCGGCGATCGGCGAAAAGCCGCACTATCTCGGCCATCGCGACCGCCTGCGCGAGCGCTTTGCCTCGGCAGGTCCGGACGCCCTGCCCGACTACGAAGTTCTGGAACTTCTGCTCTTTCGCCTGATTCCTCGCGCCGACACCAAGCCGGCGGCCAAGGCGCTGCTGGCACGCTTCGGCACGCTGGCTGAAGTGCTTGGCGCACCGCTTGGCCTGCTTCAGGAGGTCAAGGGCATCGGCCCGGCTGTGGCGCTCGACCTGAAAATCGTCGCGGCGACCGCCCAGCGCATGGCGCGCGGCGAGGTCCACGGCCGCGAAATCCTCTCGTCGTGGACGCAGCTTCTCGACTATTGCCGATCAGTCATGGCGTTCGAGGCACGCGAGCAGTTCCGTATCCTGTTTCTCGACAAGAAGAACGCGCTGATCGCCGACGAGGTGCAGCAGACAGGCACCGTCGATCACACGCCTGTCTACCCGCGAGAGGTAATCAAGCGCGCGCTCGAACTCTCGGCGACCGCCATTATCCTGGTCCACAATCACCCATCAGGCGATCCCACACCATCACGAGCCGATATCGAGATGACGAAGGAGATCATCGACGCCGGCAAGCGGCTGGGGATCGCTGTGCATGACCACATCATCATCGGTCGCAAGGGCAACGCCTCGATGAAGGGCCTGCTGCTGATCTAAGTGGTGGGTTCCAAAAGATGAGCGCTTGAGGCCCTTGCGGAAGTCGACCGGCTTCGTCGCCACCATGACCTTGACCGCACCCGTCGGCCCGATCATGACGTCGCCTTCGGCGCGCGGATCACTGCGGCCACGTCTTGGTATCGGCGCCCCGGCCGACCCGCATCGCGATGCCGTCGATCTCAAGCTCGATCATGCCGGCGTCTCGAGTGGCTTGCCGTTTCCGCTGCTTCGGTGGATGCCTGGCTACAGGCTCCGCCGCCGCCACAACCGCCGGCACGAAGGCAGGAGAATCTTGCTGCACCGAAGCGGCCTGTTTGCCCGCTTCGCGGCGCCAGGCGAAGACCTGCTGCGGCCTGAGGCCATACCGGCGGGCGACCTCGGAAACGACTGCGTTCGGCTCCAGCGTCTCCGCGATGATCCGCGCCTTGTCATCCACCGACCACTGACGCCGACCGCCAGCACCGTTTATCACCTCGAAACGCCGAGGCTGCCGCTCTGGGCCAAGCGTAAGGTCAAGTCCAGACACAAGCCGATCTCCGATCCCAATACAGGATCGGCAACCTCACAGATCGCGACCACTCCCGAAAGGTGGTCCCACAACAGCGCTTACGGTTATTGCGGCTTTTCTGTCAGCATAGGGTGTCCGCCGCTCGTATCGAAATCTCCCGGATGTGCTGACGGAAAACCTGTCGGAACTCCCTGAAGTTATCGAACCCGAGAGCAGTGGCCACTCTGACCACGGTTGAGGGCGACACTTCGCATCGGTCCGCAAGCGATTGCGCGGTGCCGAATGCTACAATTTCCGGGTGGGCGAGAGCCGTGCGTGCGACGCGCTCCTGTTGCTCTGGGAGGCTAAGCCTGGTTGCTACAATCATATCCTTTAGCTCGGCGATGGTCGTCAGGTTTCGAATGGTTTTTTCCGCGCTCATGATCATGCTTCCGGTGCTTGTTCGGCCATGACTTATTGGGAAGGGTCGTTGGAGGTTGTCATCTAACCCCCGAACTTTGCGTGGATGGAAACACAGGCCTGCGCCATGTATTAGGAGGAGAGATCGCGGAATCATGCCCGCTTCGACGACGAGCCATCCGGCACAATCCACGTTCTTCACAAGTGGACGACCGGATCGAAGTCTGGGAAAACGTTCCTTCGGATGGCGAACATTCCCGTCCGCACCATCGCTGAAGCTGATATCCTGTGGCCGGTACCTGTAGTCGCAGCAGCTCGTTTGATCGAGTCCTTCGCGTCGCATCCTCCGGCATCAGGAGTATGCGGCGGCTCGATCCGAAGGTCGGGCCGCCGCTAGATCGGATAGGAGGAGTTGTCCGACAGAGATTGTTTTGCTTCTCCGAAAGCTCAGCCAAGAATCTCTACCAATTTCACCGGAGACCCGTTCTTTGCAGACTGGGTTGCAGCTTCCGCCATGGCGAGCGCTGCGACACCATCATCAAGGTTGACCGGCAGAGCCGAGCCTGTCTTCACAGCGTTGACAAATGCTGCCCATTCCGCCGCATAGGCGGGCATGTAGCGTTCGAGGAAGAAATAGGTGGGCTTTGCGCCCGTGACACCGGAAGTCGTGGACTTGACCAAGGTGTTTTCCAACATGTTCTGCGCCTGTAGCAGCCCTTCGGAGCCGAGAAGCTCCAGCCGCTGGTCATAACCATAGACGGCTCGGCGGCTGTTCTTGATCACGGCGATCCGGCCATCCGCATAGGCAAGGGTCACGACGGCGGTATCGACATCGCCTGCCGCGCCAATTTCCGGATCGACAATCGATGTACCCACCGCCGAGACGGAGACCGGCGCTGTCCCCATAACGAAATTAGCCATGTCGAAATCATGGATCATCATGTCGCGGAAAAGACCACCCGAAACCTTGATATAGGCGATCGGCGGCGGCGCAGGGTCGAAAGAGGTGATCGAGAGCAGTTCCGTCTTGCCGATTTCACCACGGTCGGCTGCTGCCTTGAGAGCCGCAAAGTTGGGATCGAAACGGCGGTTGAAGCCGATCATCACCGGCTTGCCGGTAGCGGCGGCCACCTTCTGGCAAGCCTGTGCCCTTGCAAGGCTGAGGTCGACAGGCTTTTCACAAAGCACGGCCTTGCCCGCTGCCGTCGCCCGCTCGATCAAGTCGGAATGGGTATCGGTGGAGGTGGCAATCAGCACGGCATTGATGGCGGGATCATTGAGGATCGCATCGGTCGAGCAGGCTTCGGCGCCATACTGGGCGGCGATCTTCTCAGCGGCGGCCTGATTGATGTCCGAGACAGCCGCAAGGCGGCTGCCGGGATTGGTGGAAATGGCGGTGGCATGGACGCCAGCAATACGGCCTGCGCCCAAAAGGCCGACGTTCAGAATGGTGGATGACACGGATGATCCTCTTAGGAAAACAACATCAGATAGTGAAAGCGGTGCGGAAGGCTTCGAGTGCAGCTTCCGGATCACCGGAGGCAAAGGCTTCCATACCGACCGGCCCCGCGTAGTCCATGGATTTCAGGGCTTTTGCGACGCCATGCCAGTTCACTTCGCCCGTGCCCGGCTCGCAACGGCCGGGATTATCAGCCACCTGAACTTCCCCGATCCAGGGCAGGCAGGCCTTACACCAGCGGATAAGATCACCTTCACCGATCTGGGTATGGTAGAGATCGAGGTTAATTCGCAGTTGCGGGCGGTTGACGGCTGCAACGAGCGCAAGCACGTCTGCCGTCGAGCCGAAGGGGCAGCCGGGGTGATCGATTGGGTTGAGGTTTTCCAACGTGAAGACCTGACCCTCGGCTTCTGCCAGATCGCAGATGCGGTTGAGTGTATCGCGAGCCCGCTGTTCCATGCCCGGCGCGAAGGCACCGATCTTCAGGATCGGAATGCCCATGTCGCCAAGCCCTGTGCCATGCAGATTGAGGCGGTGGACACCGAGCCGCTTGCCGACCTTCGCCGTTTCCGTGGCAGATGCCAGAAGCATCTCACAACCTTCTGCATCGGTGAGCCGACCTTCGAGATAGCCATTCATGATAGTGAAGGTGGCACCGGTTTTTTCAAGCGCATCAAGATTCCACGCGGGCCAGTTCCAAAGGCCAACGCCGAAGCCCATTTCCTTCAGGCGGCTTGCCCGCCATTCGATTGGTTTGTCGCGCCAGAGCATTTCGGCGCAAGCAGCAAGTTGGAAGCTCATCTTAGATTTCCTGAAGTTTGAAATCGGCCGGTGCAACCGGCATGACACCCTTGAGAAGGGCCACGGATTTTTCGAGGCCCTCAAGTGAGTTGAGAAGCACGTCCTCATGCTCGATTGAAAGCCAGCCGTCGTAGCCAGCCATCTTTAAGCGATAGCAAAACTGTCGCCACCACTCCTCACTGTGGCCGAAGCCGAGTGTTATGTATGACCAGGAACGGGCTGGAATGTCGGTCAGGTTGCCGTTTTCGAGGAGGCTGGTCACTGCCTGTTTGGGAGCGTTCAGGAATGTGTCCTTGGCATGGACGTGATAGACGGCCTCCCCCAATGCCTCGGCTGCTATCAGCGGATCGGCTCCCATCCAGAAGAGGTGCGAGGGATCCAGGTTCGCGCCAACGACAGGGCCGACTTCTTGACGGAGTTTCAGGAGCGACGGCACATTGTAGACGCACTGGTTGCCATGCAGTTCGAGCGCAATCTTTCTCACACCGCATTCATTTGCCAGCGCCACGATCTCGGTCCAGAACGGGAAGAGTTTTTCTTCCCACTGGTATTTGAGGATAGCTTGCGTTTCCGGAGGCCAGGAAGAGACGACCCAGTTTGGCATGGTATCGGACGGATTGCCCGCAGGCAGGCCAGACATGGTGCAGACCGTATTGATGCCCATCTCGCCTGCGACCCGGATGGTGTTCTTCAGACCTTCGCCCTGAGCCGGATCGGACGGGTGAAGCGGATTGCCATTGGCATTGAGGCTGATCACATCAATCCCACGATCTGAAAAGCCCTTGAGGAAGTCTTTCTGCGCGACCGTGTTACCCAGCATGGATTTGAGATCGAAATGCGGTGCGGTCGACCAGCCGCAGGTGTTGACCTCAATACCGGAGACGCCCATGCGTGCAGCGTTGTCGAGAAGGTCGTCGAGCGGCATGCCGCCGAGGCTGTCAGACACAAAACCCAGTTTCATGCGTAGAACTCCGGCTTGGGAATCATGGTGACGAGCTGCTTCTGCCCGGAAGCGAGTGCCGTCACGCCTGCCTCGGCGGCAACTGCTGCGGCATAGCCATCCCAGCAGCTTGATGCGATCTCGGGAAACACGTCTGTGTCGACGAAGCGTAGGAAGGCGCGGTTCTGGCGGCGATAGGCATCGAAATAGCGGGTCCGCCAATCGGCATCGTAGCCGGTGTGGACGCCAAGCGAGCGTTCGAGATGGGTATAAGCGACATGGCTCATGGAAATGCTCGCCTGCTCGCCCACGAGTTCGGCACGAACGTCGTAGCCGTACGCAGCGTTGTTGTTGATCTCGATGTTGACGAGCTGGCCATCGACGGTTTCGAGGACCATGAAGACGGGCGCGACGCGTCGATCAGAGCGCTTCGGCTGGAAGGCAGAGATCCAGGCATATTCGGTGCCAAGTACATGGCGCACGACGTCGAACTCATGCGGGGCGGAGTTGGTGATTGCCATGGCACCGGTGAAGTCGGAGGCTGGCGTTTCCACATTGCGGTGGAAGTTGTGCATCATCAGGACTCGGCCAAGCGTGCCATTTTCAATTGTCTCTTTCATCTCGACATAGGACTGGTCGTAGCGCCGCATGAAGCCGAGCTGGACGAACTTTTGACCAACTTCCTGTTCGGCCTGCATGATCGAGAGGCATTCGGCCGAGGACTGCGATAGGGGCTTTTCGCAGAGCACCTTCTTGCCCGCGTTGATGCAGGCGAGTGACAGCGGCGCATGAGTGAAGTCCGGGCTCGCGACGATCACCGCATCCACATCGGCACGGGCAATCACGGCTTCCGGATTACTTGCAACGTCTGCCGCACCATGGGCATCGGCCACCTTGCGAGCGCGGACTTTATCCATGTCGCAGACCACCTGAAGGGTCGCGCCCGGCATTTCCTCCACGACGATCTTGGCGTGGTCAGCGCCCATCAGCCCTGCACCAATGACTGCTACACGCACCATTGGACAAACTCCTTCCATTCGGTTGGCACAAGAGCTCAACCGCTTCCATTCAACAAATTCCACTACTTGTCGGCTATGCCAATATTCACTCAGTGAGCGGGCGGTGGCGGAAGACCGTCATGGGTCTCCATATACCCTTCAAGTGAGGCTTCGAGACTGGCCATGGATTCACCACCGGCCATCAGATCAGCGATCTGCTCGCGTGTCTTTTCCCCCTTGCGGAAGTCGGCCGCGATTGCACCACGAATGAGCACTGCGAAGTGATCGCCCACTGCCATGGCATGCATCACCTGATGGGTGATGAAAATGACCGCGAGGCCACGACGCTTGGCCTCATTGACGATACGCAGTACGTGAGCAGCCTGCTTGACGCCGAGGGCTGCCGTCGGTTCGTCGAGAATGAGCACACGGGCTCCGAAATAGACAGCACGGGCAATCGCGAGCGACTGGCGCTCTCCTCCGGAAAGGCCACCGACCAAACGATCCCCGTCGGTGATGCGTGTGATCCCCATTTTCTGAACCTCTGCGACCGCCACTAGGTTGGCAGTTTTACGGTCGAAATACTTGAACGGTCCCCAACCCTTTGTCGGCTCCGAACCCATGAAAAAGTTGCGTCCTATGGACATCAATGGATATGTCCCGCCGAATTGGTGAACCGTAGCTATCCCGCGTTCCTGAGCCTCACGGGGACTGGAGAAAAGTGCGGGCTGACCATCCATCAGAATTTCGCCACGCGTCGGCTGATAGACACCAGACAGCGTTTTGATGAGCGTCGACTTACCCGCGCCGTTGTCGCCAAGCAGGCAGAGCACTTCGCCTTCACCCACCTTGAGGCTGATATCGTTCAGAACATCAATATGGCCAAACGATTTGTCGACGTTTCGAAATTCGAGAACGGGTTTCTTATCGGACATTGTCGCTCTCTTATTTCTTCTTGAACGTCGACCAGCTGGTGGCCAAATGACGAAACGTGTCGTTGAGCAGGACAGCGATCAAAAGCATGACACCGATAATTAGGAAGGACAGGTTTCTGTCGATCTCCGTGAAACCAATAGCTTGGGTAACAATCGAAAGGGTGAGCACCCCGAAGACAATGCCCATTACAGTACCAAAACCACCCGTGAGGAGAACCCCACCTACGACCACGGCGATAATGGTGTTGAAGATTAGGCCAAAATTGGCCTGAGATGTTGCGGAGCTGAATGTCATCACCTGAAGGACACCAGCAAAGGCCGCCGATATGGAACACAGCATGAAGAGTGCAATCTTCATCCTGGTTACAGGAATACCTGCGTTTCTCGCACTTTCTTGGTCTCCACCAAGAGCGAAGACCCAGCTTCCCTTCGGAGAGTAATGCAGAAAGAAGACGAAGGCTGCGATAAGCCCACCCCACCAGAAGACGGAAGAATTGAAGCCATACACCTTTCCGCCGAAGAGCGATTTTGCCCAATCTGGCGCGTGATAGAAGGAATTGGTGTTGTTGATGAAGAAGATCGACAGGTAGAGCGTGATGCCTGCCACTGCAAAGAGCGTCGCCAATGTCACGATGAACGACGGCACGCGCGTGTGAGTTACGATGTATCCATTGATGAAGCCGATCAGTGCACCGATGGCAAGCGCTGCAGCTACACCGACAAGCACAGGCATCTGATAGTGCTCGCAGACAATCGCAACTGTCATCGTGGACGCGGGAAGTACAGCACCGGTTGAAATATCGAGTTCACCGGCAATCATCAGGAACCCGACCGGAATTGCAATCATTCCTATGAGTGACGCGAAGTTCACCCACGTAGTTACACCAGCTACGGACAAAAAGTTGCGGCTATATCCGAACATCGCAAAAAGGATGAATACAGCCACGAAACCCATGAAAGCACCAGCGGCAGGGGTGCGAAAAAAGGCCTTAATGGATGAAATGGCCGATTCACTCTCGATGGCGGGTGTTTCAACGGTGCTGGTTCTTTGGTTTGTGGCGGTCATGGAAGCAAAATCCTCAGTTAGCGCAGACGAAGCTGCATAGAGGGAGCATGGATGAGACCCGGCCAAGTTAGCGGCCAGGTCTCAGCCTCGGGCCAGCCTCAACGTGCGCCGAGTTTGACGCCTTCGATTGCCGAAGCAACATTGGTCTTGTCGACAATCGCCGGACCAGTCAGAACCGGCTTCGTTGCAATCGCAGTGCCGAACTTCAGGTTTGCAAACAGCATGGAGGTTGCGAGGAACCCCTGCAGATAAGGCTGCTGGTCGATTGCGAAGGTTTGGGTGCCCTTCGAAATGCGATCCAGAACCGAGGCGGACATATCGAAGGTGCCAAGCTGAATCTTGCCGGCCTTGCTCTGCTGATCGATGGAGCTAGCGGCAGCATCTGCAGCCCATGCAGCGAGCGTGATGACGGCGTCAATGGACGGATCGGCGATCAGCTCGGATTTGATTGCTTCAGAGGTACCATTCATGTCCTGGTCAAGGTTAGCAGGAACACGGAGGATGAAGGTGTCTGCGCCAGCCTTCTTTGCACCGTCTTGAACGCCCTTGCAGCGGGTCTCGAGATTTACGGCACCTGGGTTCTGGATGTGGCAGAGGATTTTCTTTGCACCATGAGAAGCGAGATACTTGCCACCCTCAACACCTGCCAGATATTCGTCCGACCCGAAATAGTTTAGCGAGCCGTAATTATCCATCTCACTCTGGCCAGCGTTGAAGGAGATGATCACCACGCCCTTGTCCCGCGCGGCCTTAAGGGCAGGGGTTTCGGATTCTGGCAGCCAGTTCGGGATAGCAATACCTTTAGCACCCTGGGCTACAGCCTGTTCGATTAGCGAAGCGAGGTCCGGGCCGAAGTTGTCATAGTTTTGGGTCTGCATGAAATTGACGGTGCCGCCATTGGCCTTGACCATCAGCGAAGCATCATCGACGCCCTTCTTGACCATGTTCCAGAAGCCATCTTGGGCCGAACCCACGATGACGGCGATATCCGTGTCACCCGCATGAGCGCTGGATGCCAGCATGAATGCCATGGCTGCGGTGGCGATTTTCTTGGTGAACGACATGTCGAAATTCCTCCTCAGGTTAAAGCCGCATGGCTGCGGCTCGTCATACTTTTTTGCCTTTTTTGGCCGTGCGGCCGATCCCGGTAGGCACGCGCAGGTCCGCGATCTCAACACAACGACGTTGAGCCTCCTCGTCCCAATTGTGCGCTGGGCCTCCCCCCAAAAGCGCTGACAGCTCGTAGATCGCTGAGCACTGTCAACGCGTAATGAATGCTACGTTGACATCTTTCAGGTCAATATGGATTACTATCTCTTCGGAAAATCGTCTCAAATCGTTTCGAAAATTTGTATGGATGATATTTCTTGAGACGCCGAAACCAGAGTAATGGAATTTTTGACATGAAGAGACCAACCATTCCGGACTTGGCAAAAGCTGCAGGTGTATCCGTGTCAACGGTCAATCGTGTACTGTCCGAGCCTGAATCGGTCCGGAGCAATACGCGCACACGCGTTTTGGCAGCCGCTGAGGAAATCGGCTTCTACGGACTTGGCACCATCAAGCAGGCGGCGAAGCCACAAGAGGTGATCCACCGTGTCGGGGTTTTGCTGCAGCGACGGGAGAGACGCTTCTATCGCCTACTCGGCGATTCAATTGCGCAAGCTGCGGAAGCTTATCCTGCCTGCAATATCGATCTAACGGTCGAGTACATGGAAGACCTCACGCCGGAGAAAGTCGCGGCACATATTCAGTCGCTCGGCGGGCGGTGCGAAGCACTTGCGATTGTAGCGCCGCAGCATCCTGCCGTTGCTGACGCGATTGACGCAGTTCTTGAAAGCGGCGTGCCGGTCGTTTCACTTATCGGCCCCCTCACGGCCAAGGGAGCCATCAGCTTTGTCGGGCTCGATAATTGGAAAGTAGGACGCACCGCTGCCTGGGCGTTTGACCGCATGGTGCGGGAACCGGGCAAGATAGGCATTCTTGTCGGCAGCCACCGATTGCGGAACCAGGAAATGAACGAAAGCGGGTTTCGTTCTTACTTCCGTGAACATAATTCGGAATTCACGCTGCTCGAACCGTTGCCAACTTACGAGTCAGCCGTGGTTGCCCGTGAACATGTCGAAAAGCTGCTGACAGATCATCCGGATATGTGCGGACTATTCATCTCAGGGGGTGGTGTTACAGGTGCGATAGCCGCACTCAGGGCTACTCCAAAACGGGAAGACTTCGTTACCGTAGGCTATGAACTCTTTGAAGATACGCGGGCTGCTTTGATAGACGGTACGATTTCGCTGATCCTGTCACACCCCATAGAGCGTTTTGCATCTGAGACTATCGCAACTCTGGTGAAAGCGAAGAACGCAGGTCCTGATAACGGGGTATTTAGGATCACGTTTCCATTCGATATGTACAGCCCCGAGAGCGTTTGATGACGACTTGGCTCTTAAGTTGGCCATCCAAATGGCAGGCTGGGGTGCACCTACGTCTTCACGTCCGCTTTGGGCCACGTGCGGCCAAGAAGGCTTAGGAGCAACAGAGTATCGTGAAGTGCCGCCGCCCGTCCATGAACCAGTCTGATGGCGCGTGACATTCACGGGGACCCATGATTAACCGCTCTCAATTACCGGCATCAACGCCTTCCGCCAATCTCATTTTTCGACGCTTTTTCAAGCTGTTACGTCGTTTCTCAAGATTGATGCACAATCATCTTTCAGGTGATCCGACGCCGTCGTGCGCCGATATCGAGATGACGAAGGAGATCATCGACGCCGGCAAGCGGCTGGGGATCGCTGTGCATGACCATATCATCATCGGTCGCAAGGGCAACGCCTCGATGAAGGGCCTGCTGCTAATCTAAGTGGTGGGTTCCAAAAGGTGAGCGCTTGAGCAAACAATGCCGCTTTGGCCCGTCGATCCGGTCACGGCGGGTCGGCGTTGCAGTTTCCGGCCACCTGGTTGACCGCTTCACCGAACCCGGCGAGGTTGAAGTCGGCCTCGCCGCGTCCCGAAAGCAGCCCGAAGCGCCATGATAGCTGGAGCCGGTTCGCGGCAGCAAGGCGCCTGATGCCATCGGCGCCATCGCGCACCAGCATCCTGCCGCGGGGCCCGACCGACCAGCTCTCGTCGAACTTGCTGCCCTGATCGACCGTCACCGACATGGTGATCTTGCGGCTGGCCGAGACACCGTCATTCAGTTGCAGCCATTCGGTCCAATGCGGCTCCCCGTTTGCCCTGCAGGCAATCGTTAGGATCGGGCTGTAGCTCAAGGCGCCGCCACCGGTGATCAGCTTGTTGGTGGCATAGAGCGAGGCCGTGACGACGCCGTCTTCGCCCGTTTCGAACCGCCAAATGTCAAGCACCGCTTCGGCACGGGCAATGCCGCATACCGAGACCAGCACCAGGGCAATTGCCGCAGCGTGTCCCATTTCGACGAACAGCTTCAACACGTCCTCCAACAACCCAAGCGGCTGCAATAGAAGCGCAGATAATGATCAAAGCTTGGTCGCCACAGGCCGTACCGCGCGAAGTGTCGCGGCTGTTGCAGTTTGGCAACGAAAAAGGCCGCCCGAGGGCGGCCTTCCTGTTTTAGCTAGGGCGCTGGTGTTATTCGGCGTCCTTGGCGGCCTTTTTCTTCGGCGCGGCCTTCTTCTTGGTCTCTTCGGCGTCGTCGGCCTTCTTCTCGTCAGCCTTCTTGGCGGCGGCTTTCTTCGCCGGCTTCGCCTTGGCGGCGGTTTCGTCCCCCTCGTCGTCGGCCATCAGCTCTTCCTTGCTGACCTTGACGTCGGTAACCGAAATCTGGCCGAGTAGATGATCGACCACCTTCTCTTCGAACATCGGCGCCCGTAGCGTGTTCAGCGCTTCCGGGTTGTTGCGGTAGAATTCGAAGACTTCCTGCTGCTGGTTGCCGGGATAGCGGCGCACCTGCTCGAACAGGCCGCGCTGCAGCTCGTCGTCCGATACGGTGACGCCGGCCTTCTCGCCGATTTCAGCCAGCACCAAGCCGAGGCGCACGCGGCGCTCGGCGAGACGCAGATACTCGGCGCGCGCCTCTTCTTCCGTCGTCTCTTCGTCGGCGAAGGTGCGTCCGGCCGCTTCCAGGTCGCGAACGACCTGCGCCCAGATGTTGTTGAACTCGGCATCGACAAGTTTCGACGGTGCCTCGAACGAGTAGGACGCGTCGAGCTGGTCCAGCAGCTGGCGCTTGACCTTCTGGCGCGTCATGGCCCCGAACTGGTTTTCGATCTGGCCGCGCACGACGTCACGCAGGCGCTCCAGCGACTCCAGGCCGAGGTTCTTGGCCGTCTCATCGTTGATTTCCAGCGCGCCGGGCTGGGACACTTCCTTGACTGTGACGTCGAAGGTCGCTTCCTTGCCGGCAAGATGCGCCGCCTGGTAGTTTTCCGGGAAGGTCACGGTGACCTGCCTTTCGTCACCGGCCTTGGCGCCGACCAGTTGATCCTCGAAGCCGGGGATGAACTCCTTCGAGCCCAGCACCAGCGGCTGATCGGTACCGGCGCCGCCATTGAAGGCTTCGCCGTCGATCTTGCCGACATAATCGATGGAGACGCGGTCGCCAATGGCAGCCTTGCCGGTCTTCGGCTCGTAGCTGCGCGCCGATTCGGCAACGCGCTGGACCTGCTCGTCAATCTCGCTGTCCGGCACGTCGAACACCTGGCGTGTCACCTTGATGTCGGAAAAGTCCTTGATCTCGATCGCCGGAATGACCTCGTAGTTGAGGCGGAACTCGAAATCGGCGCCGCCGGCCAGGATCTTCTCAGCTTCCTTCTCGTCCTCGGTCATGATGACTTCTGGCTGCATGGCAGCCTTTTCGCCACGCCCTGTAATGATCGAACGGGTCGAATCGTTGAGGATCTCATTGACCACTTCGGCCATGAACGACTTGCCGTAGACCTTGCGCAGGTGCTGCACCGGCACCTTGCCGGGACGGAAGCCGTTGATGCGGACCTTGTTCCTGGCGTCCGAAAGCCGTGCCATCAGCTTGGCTTCCATGTCACCGGCCGGCACGGTGATCTTGATCTCACGCTTGAGACCGGAGTTGAGCGTTTCGGTGACCTGCATCGTAAAACCTTTGTTTTCACCAATGAGACTGCACGGCCTCTGCCGTTTACAGCCTGCCGGTATATTCTTGCCGGGAATGGCTTTTGGTACGGAACCTGGCGATTTGACCGAAAATCCGGCTCAAACTCTCCCAAACTGCGTTCCAAAATGTGAATAAGTTCTTGTTTTTCCTACTTCTTATCACATTCTGCAGAAGCGGATCGGCGCGTCCCGTCACATTTGACACGCCTTTTGTCACAGGCGAGGCCAATTTTCAACAGTCTTCGCATTTCGGCGAATGACCGACATTTTGATCCTGATCCAACATCTTGTCTCTGACCCAACATCTTGTCTCCGACATTGACAGAATGATGGCTACATGGGATTGCCGGTCCATGCGGATGTGGCGGAACTGGTAGACGCCCTGGATTTAGGTTCCAGTGCCGAAAGGCGTGGGGGTTCGAGTCCCTTCATCCGCACCAATTTTTAGGCCAATGACCGCTTCGAATTAAATCCAACTTTCAATGAAGGCCCTTGAAATAGTTCGTTGACAGGTTCTTACTTGCGGCAGGCAGGTTGGGGCGCTGTCGGGCTGTGCGAGTAGTTTCTCTAGTTGTGGCGGTAGCGTCAATTGTCGCGGCAGCAACATGTAAAGTTGAGGCCCTAGAATACACGCCTGCTTCGTCTCCAGGGCAGCAGCCGTTTCTTGTTGTTTCCGGCGAGTTCAACAACAATGAACCCCTGAACGCTTTTAGCAACGCGGTTGTGAGCAGCGGGGCCCGGATGATCGTATTCAACTCCCCCGGCGGCAATGTCGGCAGCGCGCTTCGGTTGGGGCGTATGATCCGCGCGGCGGGGTTGGATACGCTTCAGGTTCGCCAATTGCAGTGCGCTTCAGCCTGCTCACTGGCCTTCTTGGGCGGCGTCCACCGTGTTGCCGAACCAGGCTCTATAGGCGTTCATCGGGCGTTTTTGAAACCGGCTGACGGGATGTCCAGAGAAGAAGCAAAGGCCCGTGTCCAGCTCGGAACGGCCGCAATCACATCCTATGTAGTCGAGATGGGAGTGGACCCCAAGCTGATGGAATTGGCTTCGAGCTATGACAATCATGACATAAGGTATCTATCGGCCGGCGAAATGGCAGAGTTACGTGTGACCAATGTCGCAGCGAACCAATCGCCCGCAGATACATCGCAGGTGTCGACGAGGCCAGATCCTGCGCCCGTGCCAATGCCTGCACCCGACGCAAGGCAACAGGCGGAGAGCGCTGCGGTCGCCTTCGTCAAGGATCTCCTCGAGCATCATGGCGACAACGACGATTTCGCTCTTGCTCAAGTTCAGGCGTCCTACGCTCGCACGGTCGACTATTATGGCAAGTTGACGAACCTGAGTTCGATCATTCAGGACAAGAGGAAATATTACCAGCGATGGCCCGAACGCGCATATAACGTCCGCAATGACAGCATTGTGGTCACCTGTGCAAACGATCGCTGCATGGTTTCTGGCGTGTATGACTGGGTTGTGCGCAGCCCCTCGATACACAAGCAGGAAAAAGGCGTTGCAGACTTTAGCTACACAATATTGCTTGGCCCCTATCCCAAAATCATCGCCGAGACGAGTAAGGTCCGGAGTTGATCAGCGGAGTTCTCCATCCCTGAGTCAGTGAACTTTCTTGCGAACAATCTATTGGCTATTTCGTATAGTGGCACACGCTCCGCCCGGCGGGGTACCACAGTTGATACAAAAATGAGTCCATTCCGGCGCCGCGCTGTTCGCACCGATCACCGGCATCCATCGTTATTAATATAGCGGTTCCT
The DNA here is from genome assembly GCF_040318715.1 of Mesorhizobium sp. M1050. Taxonomy (NCBI): domain Bacteria; kingdom Pseudomonadati; phylum Pseudomonadota; class Alphaproteobacteria; order Hyphomicrobiales; family Phyllobacteriaceae; genus Mesorhizobium; species Mesorhizobium sp. M1050. The sequence continues at coordinate 24,964 of NZ_JAMYMV010000010.1, forward strand.
CGAACAGCGTCCTGTCACCGTCGACCAGCGCCTTGATTTGCGCGGTGCCGTCACTGGCGAGCGCGAGCCGGATGCCGAACGGCCGCACCCGCATGTCGTTCTGGATCGCCGTCCCCTCGCCTTCCGGCAAGTAGAAGCGCTCGATGCCATAGTCCGGCGCGATGGTCGTGACATCGCCGCGAAGATCCCAGCCCTCGGCGACATGGCCAACGATATCAACCTCGCCGGCAGCGGCCGGCGTCGGCGCCTTGCCGAACCAGGCGGTCATCGGCTGCCAATAGCCATCGGCGCCCTTGCTCAGGCGGACGACGATCATGGTGTCGTCGCTCGAAAATTTGCCGGGCGGAATGTTGGTGATCATTTTCACCGGTATTCGCGAAATCTCGTAGCCGAGGACAACATAGTCGCCGCGCAGGAGGTCGCGCGGGTCGATGGGTTCGACCTTCAGCAGCACTTCCTTGCCGTTGCGCAGGATCGCCGCTCGGCCGGCGATGATCCAGCCCAGGAAGCCGATCTGGACAAGCGCCAGCACCAGCGCCGAGACAACAAGTCTTTTCCCGGTCATCATGCTGCGACTCCCCCGGCGACTGGACCCTTCATGCGTTTTTCCACGCGGATGATGACCAGTGCAAGGACGCCGAGCAGCACCGCGGCGGCCAGGAAGAAGCCGGCCGTGTCGAGCATCGATTGCAAGGTCACGACATAGATGATGGCAAGTTCGAAGGCGAAACCGGCATAGGCAAGCCAGCGCAACCCACGGCTCTCCCGTCCCGCCAGCACGATTGCCGCGACGATGCCGGCCAGGGCGATGACCGAAGCGATGGCGAAACCGCTGTTGTAGGTGCTTTCATCGGCCAGTTCGAACTCGATCATCGCCAGGCCGGTGAGGAAGCCGAGCAACGCGTGCAAGGGTAAGCGGCCGCCGAGTTGCACGATCCTGTCGACGGGGTCTGGCGCCAGGACCGAGGCCGCGAACAGCAGCGCCGAGACGATGACCAGCGGGATCGCAACCTGCAGCGTGTCGTGGTTCGTGATCAGCAGCACCAGGTAGGACAACACCGACAGGATGATCAGGTGCCGCGCCGGCTGGCTGCGGGTCCAAAACGAGACGGCATACAGCACGGTCGCCATGACGACGAAGGCATGCGGAAATTCACTGCGGCTGAAATAGTCGAAGCCTCTCAGAAACAGCCAGGCATCGGCAATGCCGACAGAAGCGACAGTCAGCGGGTTCGAACGCAACATCACCGCCGCCAATGCCGTGCCTGTGCCCCAGGTGACCAGAGCCGACGCCTCGTCGCCGGACAGATGATACATCTGGCCGATAAGCGCGATCGAGCCGCCGAAAGCCGCTGCGGCCACGATCCACAGCGCCTCGCCGATCGCCGCATGGTCGCGCGTTTTCAACACCGCGCCGCCGATGTAGCCGCCAACGATGACCGCAAAGAGTGCCAGAACGCGCGCCAGCCGCGGAACCGTGTCCCAGTTGGCGGCGACGAAAATCAGGATGGAGGCGCCGAATAGCAAGGCAGCCATCATCGCCAGGATCGAGCCGAAGCTGAGCGATTTGCGCTCGTTAGCCTCGATATCGCGTGCGAGCGAATCGGCCGTCGGCGCATCGATCAGCCCGGCCTGCTGCCAGCGGGCAATATCCACCCTGACCCGCGACGAATAACCCGCCATGCCGCTTCTCCCCAGTTTGGTCTTCTTGTCAGCCGACGAGGTCAAACCGTTGACGCTGCGGCATTTTCCGATTCGGGTTTCTTTGTGTCAGGTCCGTGAACGCGCGTTAATGCTGCATTGCACAATTTGCATTGCTGCCATGCAGCCATAGCGCTTTTAAATCGATATAGGCCCGCCTATTTATGGTTCGTACACAAACGGAATGATCCGCAAGAAAGACGAAACGAGAACTACCATGAACCTGATCCGCAACTACCGCAACTGGCGCCGCTACAGAGACACCGTGTCCGAGCTGAGCCGCCTGAGCAACCGCGAACTGACCGACCTCGGCATTAGCCGCAGCGATATTCCTTACGTCGCTCGCAAGGCGGTCTAATTCTTCGGACCGCGAATGGTCCGAACCAGTTTTGAAAAAGAGAACGACAATGAACCTGATCCGCAACTATCGTAACTGGCGCGTTTATCGCGAGACGGTTACCGAGCTGGGTCGCCTCTCGAACCGCCAGCTGCATGACCTCGGTATCGTCCGCGACGAAATCAAGGTCATCGCCCGCCGGGCGATCTAACCAGAATTTCGCCAGGGTCGACCTCCTCCCCGACCTTGACGGATCCGGTCAACCTTCACCTCCTCCCGAGGGTTGACCACAAAAACGGCGCCCGCCGCACCTCCTCCCGCGGCGGGCGTTGTTTTCCCGGGGCAAGGCTGATTTTGCCCCAGAGGTTTCGCCCCTCGTAAAAACAGCGAAAGAGTTTTCGTCAAAGCCGACCTCCTCCCCGGCGATGACGAATACGGTCGGCCTTCACCTCCTCCCGAAAGTCGACCCAAAAAACGACACCCGCCGGACCTCCTCCCCCGGCGGGTGTTGTTATATTCGGGGTTGATTCTCCGAACCGCTGTTTGCCTGCGCTACGCACGGCAATTGCAATCGCTGCATCAAGCGATTATTCCGACGCTCATGAGCAAAAATCCCATCCACATCATCGGCGGCGGCCTCGCCGGTTCCGAAGCCGCCTGGCAGGCAGCGCAGGCCGGCGTTCCCGTCATCCTGCATGAAATGCGACCCGTTCGCGGCACCGATGCACACAAGACCGATAGCCTGGCCGAGCTGGTCTGCTCCAACTCCTTCCGCTCCGACGACGCCGAAAACAACGCCGTCGGCCTGTTGCATGCCGAAATGCGCCTGGCCGGCTCCTTGATCATGAGCGCCGGCGACGCCAACCAGGTGCCGGCCGGCGGTGCCCTTGCCGTCGATCGCGACGGTTTCTCCGATGCTGTGACGAAAAAACTCGAAGCCCACCCGCTGATCACCATCCAGCGCGAGGAAGTGCCAGATCTGCCGCCGCCGGATTGGGACCAGGCGATCGTCGCCACCGGTCCGCTGACCGCGCCTTCGCTTGCCCAGTCGATTGCGGAGGCGACCGGCGCCGATGCGCTCGCCTTCTTCGACGCGATCGCGCCGATCGTCCATTTCGACACGATCGACATGAACATCTGTTGGTTTCAGTCACGCTACGACAAGGTCGGACCCGGCGGTACCGGCAAGGACTACATCAATTGCCCCATGGACAAGGACCAGTACCTTGCTTTCGTCCAGGCGCTGGTCGACGGCCAGAAGACCGAGTTCAAGCAATGGGAAGGCACGCCCTATTTCGACGGCTGCCTGCCGATCGAGATCATGGCCGAGCGCGGCGTCGAGACTTTGCGCTATGGGCCGATGAAGCCGATGGGGCTGACCAATGCCCACAACCCGACGGAAAAGGCCTATGCCGTCGTCCAGCTGCGGCAGGACAATGCGCTGGGCACACTCTACAACATGGTCGGTTTCCAGACCAAGCTCAAGCATGCCGAGCAGGTGCGCGTGTTCCGCACCATACCGGGTCTCGAAAACGCCGATTTCGCCCGGCTCGGCGGCTTGCACCGCAATACCTATATCAACTCGCCGACCCTGCTCGATGCTTCGCTGCAACTGAAATCGCGCCCGGGACTACGTTTTGCCGGCCAGATCACCGGCTGCGAAGGCTATGTCGAGAGCGCTGCGATCGGCCTGCTCGCCGGCCGCTTCGCCGCCACTGAGCGGCTCGGCCAGGCGCCGTCGCTGCCGCCGCTCACCACAGCGTTCGGCGCGCTGCTCAACCACATCACCGGTGGCCACATCGTATCGGATGACGAACCGGGAAAACGCTCCTTCCAGCCGATGAACGTCAATTTCGGCCTATTCCCGCCCGTGGAGGCGCCGAAGTCCGAGGGCAAACGCATGCGCGGCAAGGACAAGACCGTTGCCAAGCGCCACGCCATCACATCACGCGCACGCGCCGATTGCCGGCAGTGGTTGGGACTGCCGGTGCAAACGGAAACGGCCGAAGCGGCGGAGTAGCAGCTTCTTCTCCTGATGGACCTTACGCGTCAAGTAGGATATTATCCCACTTCGCGCGTAAGAGAGACTGCCATGGAATCCGCCGAGAAACTATCCGTCACCGTCACGCCCGCAATGGCGCGCATGATCCGCGAAAAGGTTGAAGACGGCTCCTTCGGATCGGCCAGCGAGGTCATCCGCGCCGCCCTTCGTGCCTTCCAGCGCGAAGAGGAAGAGCATGCCGAGCGCATGGCCTCGATCAGGGCCCGGGTTAAGGCGTCGATGGAGGATACAAGGCCAGGCCGTTCGGGAGAAGAGGTTCGCGCTCACCTCCGGGGCCTCTTCGCCCAGTATTCGAGCCGTGCTGATGATTCGGCGGCTTGAGGTCGAGTATCGCGAAGATGCCAGAAATGATCTTGCCAACATTTTCAGACATGTAGTCGAGGCCAGCGGAAGTCCCGATGTCGCATTGAAGTTCGTTCTGCGGATCGAAGACCGGTGCCAGAGCATCGGCAACGCGCCTCGCGGCGGTCGTTCCCGCGACGACATCCTGCCGGGATTGCGAACAGTTCCGTTCGAGCACTCTGCAGTCATCGCTTACATCGTCGACGACAACTTCGTCCGCATCGTTAGTGTTTTCTATGGCGGCCGCGACTATGAGACGCTCATGCGTGATGGCGGGTCGAGAGAACCTTCCTGAGGCGATAGTTATTCGGCTAGCTCGACACCAGCCATCGGCAACCCTGGCTTGCCGGCCTCGTCAGGATTTCGCCTGACATAGGCAGCCTTCAGGCTTTCCGAGGTTTCGCGGGAGCCGTCATGGCTCCAGCCTGGCGGCTTGATCAGGTAATTCAGGCGATCGCTCAAGGTCAGCCCCGGCGCAAGGGCGTCCCTGAACATGCCGATCCATTCATGGAACGCGACCTTCAGCGGATTGAAGGTGCCGAGGTTCCTGACGATGCCGTAGCGCGGCCGGTCTTGTTCCAATTCCCCGACGAAGGTGCCAAACATGCGATCCCAGATGATCAGCGTGCCGGCGTAGTTGGCATCGAGATAGCGCGGATTGGTGGCATGGTGGACGCGGTGATGCGAGGGCGTGTTGAAGACGAACTCGAACCAGCCCCACATCTTGCCGATCGTCTCGGTGTGGATCCAGAACTGCCAGACCAGATTGAAGCCGAAGGTGAAGGCAATGACCGCCGGATGGAAGCCGAGCAGCACCAGCGGCGCCTGCAGCACGAACATGAAGGTAAACAGGCCGGTCCAGCTTTGCCGCAGCGCCGTCGACAGATTGTAGTGCTGGCTGGAATGGTGGTTGACGTGCTCCGCCCATACCCAGCGCACCCGGTGCGCGATGCGATGATAGAGATAGTAGCGCAGATCATCGAGCAGGAAGGCGGCAAGGAACACCCAGACCGACAGGCCGAGATTGAAGACGCGGAATTGCCACAGCCACAGCAGCGCCCAGTAGGACACGACGCCAAGCAGCAGCCCGGCAACGACATTGCCGGTGCCCATCATCAGGCTGGTCAAGGTGTCGCGCGTCTCGAACGATCCCTTGGCGCGGCCGGTTCGCACCAGCCAAAGCTCGATCAGGATCGCGGCAACGAAGAACGGAATGGCCAACTGAGTAACCTGCGGGAAGTTGTAGTCGTCCATCACGCAGCCTCCCGGGCGGAACTTGGATGTTGCGGCTGAAGTGTCTTCAGCAAGCCTTGTGCATCTGCTGCGCTGGAAAAGCGAAAGCGGCCGCCCTTCCAGGTGAAATCGGCGAGCCGGAACGAGACCGTGTTCACATCTCCGACGTTCAAAACCGCCACATCTTCAGGCGTGACGATGCGGGTCAAAAAGCAGTCGCCGATGCTATGAACGATCCCGATGCGCCCTCGCCCGATATCCAGAAAAGCGGTCCTGGCGTCCGCCGTCAGGCGGATCAATGCCGCTATCTCGTCGGGAAAATCCTCGGCGAATCGGCGCATTGCTTGATCGGCGCCGGCCAGCGTTGCCGTCTTGCTGCCGCCGGTGAAATGCACCGCGGCAACCGACAGCGCAATGCCAAGGGCGACGATCGCGATCAGCAGCGGCAGGCTCATGAACGGGTATCTCCTCCGGCCGGCCTGTCGTCTTTGGCGATAGTTCTGGCTCGAGGACTCCTTAGCATGATTGACGTTTACGTCAAAATGCCGGCCAGCCTTTGGTCGCGCGGCGCAAAAGCAGCCAATGCCGGCGCACGGCGGACAGCCGCGCCACACCGTCGAGTGGGGAGCCGCGCTCCATTTTCGTGAGATAGGCGCGCGACAGCGCCAGCGGTAGAAATGCCGGGCGCAGCGAGACCGCCAACGCCGCAGCACCTTGCTCGAAGGCGGAAAGATGGTCCCGCGCCAGAGCGGTCATTGCCGCCACTGCGCGCTTGGCACCGGGACCGCCATCGCCTGTGATGAATTCTTGCGGCGAAGAGCCAGCCGCAGCAAGGATATCGGCTGGGATAAAACACTGTCCGCGCTTGCGGTGCAATGGCAGCAACAGCAGCAGGCCGGTCATCGCCTGCGCGCAGCCTGCCCTGCCCGCCAGTTCGGCAAAGCGCGGCGCCTCGCCGGGATCGAGCACCATTGCCGCAAGCTGAATGAGCGCGGCGGCCGTCTCGCCGCAATAGCCTTCAAGATCGGTGCGCGACGGCATCGGGTCGTCGTAAAGATCGAAGATGCGCGCATCGAGCATGTTCTCGAAGGCCAGTCTCGGCAGGTTGAATGTCGCTATGGTGGCATTCAAGGCTTCGGCTGTGGGATGGCCGGCGCCGGCCTCGCCGCCGGCGGCTATGACATCGCGCCACCATTGCAGGCGCACCTCGCCCGGCAACGCTTCGTGGATGCGGTCGCGGATGCCTGCGACTTCGGCGTTGAAGGCGTAGAGCGAAAACAGCGCGTCGCGCTTGTCTGCCGGCGCATAAAGCGCCGTGAGATAGCGGTCAGGGTCGCCGGCGCGCACTGCGTCCATGACGATTTCGGCATTTTGAGACATGTCAGTCGACGGCAATGAGCGCGGCGGCCACGGCGCGCTCTTCCGCCAGAAGGACATTGTAGGTCCGTACCGCTGCACCGGTCGACATCGGGTCGGACGCAATGCCGGCCGCTTTCAGCGCGGCCCGTAGTGTGGCGGGCAATGGCCTGAGATCCCTGCCCATGCCGACCAGCAGTATCTCGACTTTTTCGGCTTCTCCCAGCAGCTTGTCGAAATCCGCCACAGTCAGGGCAAACGGATCCGCCGGTTCCCAGCCATGGATGCCGGATGGCAGGCAGAGCAGCGAGCCGCGATGCGACATGTCGGCAAAGCGGAACCCGCCATTGCCGTAGGCTTCGATCGGCGCGCGGCCGGGAAAATGAGCCTCGCGGATGACGATGCCTTTGCTGGTCACCGTTTTGTCACCCCTTCGGGGCGGCGCGTCAGGTCGCGACCGCCTTGCCACCGCCGAGCGGCTTCTCCTCGTCTACCGAAGCCTGCGGCCGCAGCTTGAACAGGATCAGCAGCGGTGCCGCGATGAAGATCGACGAATAGGTGCCGAAAACGACGCCGAACAGCATCGCCATGGTGAACGAGCGGATCACCTCGCCGCCGAAGAGCACCAGCGCCAGCAACGCAAGGATCGTCGTCACCGAGGTCAGTGTCGTTCTCGACAGCGTCTCATTGATGGCGTTGTTCAAGAGTTGCGGCAGCGGCATCCGCTTGTACTTTCGCAGATCCTCTCGAACACGGTCATAGACCACGATCGTATCGTTCAGCGAATAGCCGATGATGGTCAGGATCGCCGCCAGCGATGACTGGTTGAATTCGAGCCCGCTGATGACAAAGAAGCCAAGTGTCATGACCACATCGTGCACCGTCGCCACGATGGCACCGACCGCGAACTGCCATTCGAAACGGAACCAGACATAGATCAGAATACCAAGCAGCGCGATCAGCATGGCGATCGTGCCTTGCTTGGCGAGTTCGCCCGAGACGGTCGGCCCCACCACTTCGACGCGGCGGAAGTCATAATTGTCCTGCAGTTCGCCGCGCACCTTGTCGATGACGGTCTGCTCGGCATTCTCGCCGCCATCCTGGGTCCCGACACGGATCAACACGTCGTTCGGCGTACCGAACTGCTGGACTTGCACCTCACCGATATTGAGTTCGGTCAGTCGCGCGCGGAGGTCTGCGAGGTCGGCATTGCCGCTCTTGGCCTGAACCTCGATCAGCGAACCGCCCTTGAAATCGATGCCGTAGTTGATGCCGACCGTCATGAACAGCACCACCGACAAGATCGACAGCACGCTCGACAGCGTGAACGTCCAGCGACGGATTCCCATGAACGGAATTTTCGTGCCGGCGGGGACGAAGGTCACTGGCGCACGCGGCAACTCCTTCGGGCGAGCGCGGCGCAGCCAGATCGAGACCAGCAGACGGGTGAAGGTGAACGCGGTGAAGACGGTCGTCAGGATGCCGATCGCATACGTGATGGCAAAGCCCTTGACCGGTCCGGTACCGAGATAGAACAGCACCACGGTCGCGATCAGCGAGGTGATGTTGGAATCGACAATCGTCGCCAGCGCTTTGGTGAAACCGGTATCGATCGCCTGGATCACCGAGCGGCCGGCACGCCGCTCCTCGCGGATACGCTCGTAGATCAGCACGTTCGAGTCGACTGCCATGCCGATGGTCAGCACAATACCGGCGATACCCGGCAAGGTCAGTGTCGCGCCGAGCAGCGAGAGCAGTCCGACGATCATTGCCACGTGCACCGCTAGCGCGATGTTGGCGAGGAAGCCGAGCAATCCATAGGCAACGAACATGAACACGACGACCAGGATCGAACCAATGATGCCGGCGACCTTGCCGGCATGGATGGAATCCTGGCCGAGACCCGGGCCAACCGTGCGCTCTTCGATCACCGTCAATGTCGCGGGCAAGGCACCGGCGCGCAGCAGCACGGCCAGGTCGTTGGCGCTCTGGGCGGTGAAATTGCCCGAGATCTGGCCGGTGCCGCCGAGGATCGGCTCGCGGATCTGCGGCGCCGAAATCACCTGGTTATCGAGGATGATGGCAAACAGCTTCCCGACATTCTGCGCGGTGGCTTGGCCGAAACGCGCAGCCCCCTTCGAATCGAAACGGAAGGAGACCACCGGCTCATTGTTCTGCGAATTGTATGTCGCCTGCGCATCCACGAGATTTTCGCCGGAAACGATGACGCGGTTCTCGATCAGATAGGGAACCGGCGGGTCGTCCTGCGAATAGAGCACGGACGAGCCGGCGGGCGGACGACCGTTGAGGGCGTCCTGCACCGGCATCGACTGGTCGACCATCTGGAAGGTCAGCTTGGCGGTCTGGCCGAGGATTTCCTTAAGCCGCTGCGGGTCCTGAAGACCCGGCACCTGGACAAGGATACGATCGTCGCCCTGCCGCTGCACGATGGGTTCGGTCGTGCCGAGTTCGTTGACGCGGCGCTCGACCACCTCGATCGACTGCGTCAACGCCGTCGATGTGCGATATTTGATGCCGGCGTCGGTGACGTTGAACTTGAGCAGGCCGGGCTCGGAATCGTCGAGCGTCATTTCCTGGATGGAGCCGCCGGTGAACAGGCCGGCAGCAACCGGATCGGTTAGCGTCTTCAGCGCCGTCTTGGCGGCATCCACTTGAGTGAGATCGGTGATGCGGACCTGCAAGGTCCGCCCCGTGCCGGCAAGGCCGGTATAGCCGATCTTGGCGTCACGCAGCAGTGTGCGGATTTCGTCGCGCGTCGTCTCCAGCCGATCCTTGATCAGATCGTTCTGATTCATTTCCAGCAGGATGTGCGAGCCGCCCTGCAGGTCGAGGCCGAGCGTCATCTGACGCTTCGGCACCCAGCTGGGCAGTTGGGCCAAGGTGCTTGCGGGGATGAGATTGGGCGCGGCGAGGATCACCGTGATGGCCACTGCCACCCAGATCAGGATCATCTTGAAGCGCGAAAAATACAACATATGGCGTCGTCCGTCAGAGCGTGTCCGCGGATCGCTCCGCCTGAAATCTGGTTATTTCTTGGCGTTCTGGTTCGCCACCGGCTCGCCCTTGACGCGCACATCGGCGATCGTCGAACGCAGCGCGGTCACCTTGGTGCCACCGCCGAGGTCGATCTCGAGTTCGTTATCGTCGATCACCTTGGTCACCTTGCCGACAAAGCCGCCGCCGGTGACGACCGTGTCGCCGCGACGAACCGCCGCCAGCATCTCGCCGCGCTTCTTCAACTGCGTGCGCTGCGGCCGGATGATCAGAAAATACATGATCACGAAAATCAGGACAAACGGCAAAATGCTGATGAACATGTCGGGAGAAGCGCCGACGCCTTGAGCGTATGCCGGTGTCACGAACATCGAGGTACTCCTGAATTTAGAAAACAGCCGCCAACTTGGCGGCCCCTTGAAATTTGGCCGGAATATAGTCGGTAAAGTTGTCAATGCAACTGCGCGGCCAGCCAAATCGGCTGCTTTTCCGGCCTGTTGAGCCGTGTTAGAGCATGATCGCGAAAAGCGCGAGCCGGTTTTGAGAAAAGATCATGCTCGAACAAAAGGTTGCAACCGATTTCGAACCTCGACGCGACAGGTAAAACAGAAAACAAAAGACAGACATGACCGACAGCAGCATTGAAGCCCTGAACCAGAAACTCGACAGGCTGATCGAGGCGGTGAGCCGCCTCGCCCCGCCGCCAGTGCCCCAAACCGACCTCGGCGAGGCCGATTGCTTCGTCTGGCAGGCCGATCCGGGCTATCTGGAGCCGGTGCGCAACGTCAACCGCGTCGACATCGGCCTGATCCGTGGCGTCGACCGCGTCCGCGACATCCTGGTCGACAACACCGAGCGCTTCGCCGCCGGCTATCCAGCCAACAACGTGTTGTTGTGGGGTGCGCGCGGCATGGGCAAATCGTCGCTGGTCAAAGCCGTCCATGCGCGGATCAACGGCGAGGCCAAGTCCGAGCTGCCGTTGAAGCTGATCGAAATCCACCGCGAGGACATCGACACGCTGCCGAAACTGATGGGATTGCTGAAGGCAGCCTCCTTCCGCTTCATCCTGTTTTGCGACGACCTCTCCTTCGACCACGACGACACCTCCTACAAGTCGCTGAAGGCAGCACTTGAAGGCGGCGTCGAGGGACGCCCGGCTAATGTCATCTTCTACGCTACCTCGAACCGTCGCCATCTCCTGCCGCGCGACATGATCGACAATGAGCGCTCGACCGCCATCAACCCGTCCGAAGCGGTTGAAGAAAAGGTCTCGCTCTCCGATCGTTTCGGCCTGTGGCTCGGCTTCCACAAATGCTCCCAGGACGAATATCTCGACATGATCGACGGTTATGTCCGCCATCACGACCTCGCCATTGATCCCGAGCAACTGCGCGCCGAAGCATTGGAATGGGCGACGACCCGCGGCAGCCGCTCGGGCCGCGTCGCCTGGCAGTTCACCCAGGACCTGGCCGGCCGGCTCGGCAAACCGCTGAAGGATTGAGGCGTGGATTGCGTCACCAACGCAATCCAAAGACAAGGTCATTTGGGCCGCGACGCCCTTCGCAAGTCACGCGGCGTTTGGCCGATCTCGCGGCGCATCCAATGCGCCAGATGTGACTGATGTGCGAAGCCCGTCAACTCTGCGACCTCGCTTGTGCTGAGATCGCCTCGCTGCAACAGAACCCGTGCGCGTTCGACGCGACGTCGTAACACGTAGCGGTGCAGGGTAAAGCCCGTCGCCACCTTGAACCATGTCCGCAAATGCGAACTGCTCGCGCCGGCAACCCGGCTTAGTCGATCGATCGAGAGGGGCTCGTGTAATGCGGCCTCAATGTGCTCCAACACGCGCTTGAGCTGGGTATCCGACAGCCGGTTCGTTCGATCGATACCAGGATCATCGAGGCCAAGCAGCCTCACCGCGAGTGCGGCACCAACGCTGTCGGCAAACAAGGAACCACTCGGCGCGTTTGCATTGAGATCGCTCTCGAGTGCTCGAGCAAGATGTTCGATGCGCGGGTCCCGAAGTAAGTGGCGTGTGTCGAGCCGCGATGCTCGCGCCTTGCCACCAAGTTCCGCCGCCACCCTTTCCATCAAGGCCGGCCGCAATGCAATCTCAATGGTGTCGAACGGGCTTTCGGCCTCGAAGCCGCCCTCTTGGCCGGCGGGTACCAGGTCGATATCGCCGGCTCGCCTCACGAAATATCGTCCAACCTCATTGCAGTAAGAGCGCGTCGCCGCGCTTGCATGCACCATGATGCGATGGTGTGGCACCCGCGACAGACGATGGACGCCTGCTTCGACATGCCGGGAAACCATCGTTACGTGGGACGAGGATTGGTCCGAAGCGAATTGCGAACGCATGCTCTCTCGATTCATGGCAAAATCTGTTGAAGATTTGGCAATTCTCGCGCGATTTTCAATGCCGCGAACCTGTACTTCCGCCTCTCCATCAAGGTTGAAAGAGAGGTTGCGATGAGTTTCTATGTTGTTGTCGGTGCAGGGCCGGTTGGAAGCGAGACCGCTCGCCTTCTTGGCGAGGAAGGACATGATGTCGTTCTCACAAGCCGAAGCGTCGGCTCGAACGCGTTGCAGAACGTGCGGCCAATACAGGCCGACGCCACGGATGCCTCGGAGCTGTCGCGCATCTGCCGAGACGCCGATGTCATCTTCATGTGTGCGATGGCCACCTATCATCGGTGGCCGACCGACTTTTTTCCCATCATCGATGGCACCGTGCGCGCAGCGGAAACTGTCGGCGCGAAGCTCATCGTGCTCGGAAACCTCTATGGTTATGGGGAAAATGCCGATAGCCCGCTTCGCTCCGACCTGTCTCTGGACCCGACTTCGAAGAAAGGAACTGCCAGGACCATCATGTGGCAGCGGGCGGTCCGTGCCAAAGTACCGGCGATCGAAGTGCGGTCAAGCGACTATCTGGGACAGGGCGCGATCAGCTATTTCTCACTGGTCGCGCTGCCCTCCATAATCGAGGGGAAGCCCAACGCTTTCATTGGAAACCTTGAGGCAACTCATGCCTGGAGCTTCACCAGGGACGTCGCCAGGACACTTGTCGCGGCCTCCCGCTACACGGGTGAATGGGGACGGGCATTTCATGTTCCCTCGCAACACGCCTCCCCCCGGGAACTCATCTTGAAAACCGCGGCGATGCTTCGCCGGGAGGTTTCAGAAGTACGTTCCTATTCGGTCTCAGAGATGGAAGCATTGGGCATGCATGAGCTTATCGAGATGAGCTACCTCTTCGAAAGGCCCTTGCTGGTCGATTCATCCGACGCAGAGGCACTCTTAGGGGTGAAGGCCAGCAGCCTTGAAGTGATGATCGCCGACACGCTCCGCGATCATCTTTGAGTCTTGAGGAACAAGCATCTCGCAACCAACTGAAAAAGCCCGCTCCTGGCGGAGCGGGCTGAGCCGGCGGGCCGGACTGGAGGTCAGACGGCCTGCAAATTGCTTTTTTTCTATTCGAGGTAGCCCGACGGATCGACCGGGGCAGAGTTCTTGCGCACTTCGAAATGCAGCTTCGGCGAGTCCGTCGTGCCGCTCATGCCCGACAGTGCGATTTCTTGGCCGCGCTTGACCTTTTGGCCGCGCTGCACCTCGATAGAGCTGGCGTGGCCGTAGACGGTGACCAGGCCATTCTCGTGGCGCACCAGAACCGTGTTGCCGAATTCCTTGAGCCCGTCGCCGGCATAGATGACGACGCCGTTCTCGGCCGCCTTGACCGGCGTTCCCGTCGGCACGGCGATGTCGACGCCGTCCTTGCCGGACCCGAAACCGGAGATCACGCGGCCGCGCACCGGCCAGCGCATCTTGCCGATGCCGGTGGCGTCAGGCGCGACGGCATCGTCGTCCTCGGCCTGCTGGATGACTTTCGAATCTTTCTTCGGCGGCGTGTAGGACGCCAGCGTTTCCGACGGCGTGGTCTTTGCCGCTGGCTGCGTCGTGGCCGTGGTCACCGGATCGATCTTGGCAGGCTTGGCGCTGGCGACCGTCGCGGCCCCACCAGTCGGCACCTTCAGGGTCTGGCCGATCTTAAGCAGTCCATCCTTCATCCCGTTGGCCTGCTTCAGAGCAACGACGCCAACGCCGGTCTTCCTGGCAATCGAAGACATCGTATCGCCCGACTGGACCGTGTAGGTCCCAGCGGCCTTGGCCGCGGCCATCTGCGGCTTGGGCTGCTTGGGCTGGTTTGCGGCGGCCGCCGTGTCGACCTGAGCGGCGGACTTGCCCTCCTTCAGCTTCGGCTGCTGGGGCAGGACCGCGACCTTTTCGGGTGCCGTGGCCGGCTGGTCGTGCTTGCCGTCTTTCGCCGGCTTGACCTCGGCGACTTTCGGCTCGCCTTTGTTCGAGTAGGCATAGGCCGGGATAACCAGCTTCTGGCCGGTCTTCAGACCCTTGGTCGCGCTCAGCCCGTTGACCTTCATGATCGCGTCGGCCGGCACCTTGTAGTGCTGCGCTATGCCTGAAATCGTTTCACCGTCCCTGACGACGATCTCGGTCGCATGCGGCGTACCAGCAGCTGCCACGCGCGGTGCATCGGGCTGCGCAACCTTGAACGGCGATGCGGCCGGAGCGACGGTACCGGTCGTGGTCCTGTCGACATGCGGCGCCGCAGCCAATGCGGTGCGCATCGGCTTTGCGGCAGGCGCCAGTGCGGGAGCCGGCTGCGCCTGGGCAACGGGCGGCGGCAATGGCCGCGTCGAAACCGGCTCGAGGCTGGAGCGGCTGACCGACTGTGTGTGGCTGCCATCGATTGGGGCGGCCGCGACATCACCCGGATAGGGCTGCTGTACGGCATCCTGCTTGTTGATGATCGCGCGCTGATTGTTCGTCGAGGATGTAAAGACGTCGTCGACGCCATTGAACCGCGAAACCTGGGAACTGCATCCCGCAGCAGCACCCGCGACCACCAGTATGGCGCAGCCTCGCGCCAGATTGCGACCGTTTGTCTTCAAAACTCTGAGTTGCATCGCACTAACCCGCACATACCCGGTACAAACTAGGCATGATTAAAGCGCGTTAATGTTACTCGACGGTTAACCCCATGGAATCCGGCGAAATTTTTCTTAAAATATTAGAGGGTGAGCTGAGGGGAGATTTTACGTCAGCCGAGCCGGTGTCGAGGACGGGCGCGAAGCTGGCGTTTGCAACATCGCCTATATGACGGCGGCCACGCTGCGCAGGATAGGCTGCAAGCGGACAAGGCCGATATCCTCACGCTCGAACCGGCTGCCGACCTTGGTCAGCTTGGCCAGCACCTGCTCGCCCTCCTCGGGCCCGATCGGGGCGATGACGATGCCGCCGCTCGACAATTGATCGAGCAGGAAGCGCGGAAGGCTGTCGAAGGCTGCCCATGCGACGATGCGATCGAACGGCCCTTCGTTCGGCAGCCCGCCGGAACCATCGGCCTGGCGCACGATGACATTGCCGATACCGAGCGCCTCGAAACGCTGCCTGGCCTGCTCGACGAGCGTCCTGTAGCGATCGGTGGTGACGACCCGCGCCGCCAGCCGCGACATCACGGCCGAGGTATAACCGGAGCCGGTGCCGATCTCGAGCACGCGATTGCCCTGCTCGATGGCGAGTGCGGCGATCACCGCCGCCTGCATGTCCGCGCCTTCGATCGCCTCGCCGCATTCGATCGGCAGCATGCGGTCCGACCAGGCGATCTGATGGAACTGGGCCGCCAGGAAGCCGCGCCGCGGCGTCGCCTCGAAGGCTGCGATCAACGCCTTCGGCACCGTCCCCCTGCCGCGCAGGCGCAACAGAAAGGCGGCAAAGCCTTCACGGTCATCGAGGCCCTGGTTCATGCAAGCGCCTTGCTCAGTTGATCACGGATTTCATGCGCGGTGAGGTCTAGCTGCAGTGGTGTCACCGACACCAGCCTGTTGCGCAGAGCATAGAGGTCTGTGCCTTGCTTGCCTTCGACCGGCTCGCGGCCGAAACGCAGCCAGTAATAAGGCAGGCCGCGCCCGTCACGGCGCTCATCGACCCACAAGCTGTGCACCAGTTTGCCTTGCGAGGTGACGACCGTTCCGGCGACCTCTTCTGGAAGGCAGTTCGGAAAATTGACGTTCAGCAAAACACCGTCCGGCAACGGCGTCGCGACCAGTTTCTCCAGCAGCGCCGGCGCCAGCGCCTCGGTCGTCTCGTATGGGACGACGCGGTCCTCGCCGACATAGCTGTAGCCCTGGCTGAGCGCGATCGAGCGGATGCCGAGCAGCGCGCCTTCCATGGCACCGGCGACGGTGCCGGAATAGGTGACATCGTCGGCGATGTTGGCGCCGGAATTGATGCCGGACAGGATCAGGTCGGGTGCGCCGGGAAGGATCTTCTTGACTCCCATGATGACACAATCGGTCGGCGTGCCGCGCACGGCAAAATGCTTCTCGCCGATCTTGCGCAGCCGCAGCGGCTCCGAGATCGACAGCGAATGGGCGTAGCCTGACTGATCCTGCTCCGGAGCCACCACCCAGACGTCGTCGGACAGGGTGCGAGCGACGCGTTCGAGCGACGCCAGGCCCTCGGCATGAATGCCGTCGTCATTGGTCAGGAGGATGCGCATTATTTCGCTTCGATCTTTTCCAGACCGCCCATGTAAGGCCGCAGCACTTCAGGAATGGTTATGCTGCCATCCTCATTCTGATAGTTTTCGATGACAGCTATGAGCGCGCGACCAACCGCGGTGCCCGAACCGTTGAGCGTATGGACGAAGCGGTTGCCCTTGCCGTCTTTGTCCTTGTAGCGGGCGTCCATGCGGCGCGCCTGGAAATCCCCGCACACCGAGCAGGACGAAATCTCGCGATAAGCGTTCTGGCCGGGCAGCCAGACTTCGATGTCGTAGGTCTTGCGCGCGCCAAAGCCCATGTCGCCGGTGCACAGCGTCACGGTGCGGAACGGCAGGCCGAGCCGCTTCAGCACTTCCTCGGCGCATTGCGTCATCCGCTCGTGTTCGGCGAGCGAGGACTCCTGGTCGGTGATCGACACCAGCTCGACCTTGTAGAATTGGTGCTGACGCAGCATGCCGCGCGTGTCGCGCCCGGCCGAACCCGCTTCCGAACGGAAGCACGGCGTCAGCGCCGTATAGCGCAGCGGCAGTTTTTCATGCGAGGTGATTTCTTCGCGCACCAGATTGGTGAGCGGCACTTCGGCTGTTGGGATCAGGCCAAGCCTGCCCTCCCCGTGCGGCGTGAAGAACAGATCTTCCTCGAACTTCGGCAACTGGTTGGTGCCGAACAGAACGTCGTCCTTGACCATCAGTGGCGGGATGACTTCTTGGTAGCCATGCTCGGTCGTGTGCAGGTCGAGCATGAATTGTCCGAGCGCGCGTTCCATCCGCGCCAGGCCGCTTTTCAGCACGGTGAACCGCGAGCCCGACAGTTTTGCCGCCCGCTCGAAATCCATCATGCCGAGCGCTTCGCCGATCTCGAAATGCTCCTTCACCCAGTTCGGCGGTGTCGGCGCCTTGCCGACGACGCGCTTGACGACATTGTCGTGCTCGTCCTTGCCGACAGGTACGTCGTCGAGCGGCACGTTGGGCAGCACCGCAAGCGCATCGTTCAGCGCCTTGTCGAGTTCGCGTTCGCGCGCCTCGCCATTCTGGATGAAGGTCTTGATCTCGCCGACTTCGGATTTCAGTCTTTCGGCAAGTGCCGCATCGCCTGAACGCATGGCGTTGCCGATCTCTTTCGAGGCGGCATTGCGGCGCTCCTGCTTGGTCTGCAATTCGGTGACGTGTTCGCGCCGCGCCTCGTCCGAGGCGATCAGCCCGTCGACCGTGGACTGCGCCTCACCGGCCGACCACGAGCGCTTGACTAGCGCCTCGACAAGGGCCTTCGGGTTGTCGCGAATCCATTTGATGTCAAGCATGGTTCATCCGTCCTCAGGAAGCATGTCGCCCAAAAGTGCGCAGCGGTTTTGGACAACGACATGCTCAAAACAAAACTGAAACGCAGCGCTTGATAGCGATGCGTTTCAGCAAGAGGGGGTAAACCGCATCCTTGATCGATGCAAGATGAGGCGAGGCAGCGGCAGCCGTTTTCCACGCAGCCCGGTATTAGGAGGCAGCAGGCGCCGGAGGCTCGTCTGGGGCTTTGTCCGCCACGGTTTCCGCTGTGTCCTGTCTCTCGCGCGCCACACGCTGCTTTTCCTGATCGCGCTCGATCAGACGGGCAGCCCAGATGGAGACCTCGTAGAGAAGGATCGTCGGGAGGGCCAGGCCGATCTGGCTCATCGGATCGGGTGGTGTCAGCACCGCGGCGACGACGAAGGCAATCACGATTGCCCATTTGCGCTTCTCGGCCAGCGCCTTGGACGACAGCATGCCGACCCGCGTCATCAGGCTGGTCACCACCGGTAGCTGGAATACCAGGCCGAAGGAAAAGATCAGCGTCATGATCAGGCTGAGATATTCCGACACTTTCGGCAGCAGCGAAATCTGCACCTGTTCGTCGGTGCCGGTCTGCTGCATGGCGAGGAAGAACCACATCACCATCGGCGTGAAGAAGAAATAGACCAGAGACGCGCCCATCAGGAACAGGATCGGCGAAGCGATCAGGAACGGCAGGAAGGCGTTGCGCTCGTTCTTATAGAGGCCTGGAGCGATGAACTTGTAGATCTGCGTGGCGATCAGCGGAAAGGCGATCACCATGCCACCGAACATTGCGAGCTTGACCTGGGTGAAGAAGAATTCCTGCGGCGCGGTGTAGATCAGCTCGACCTTGTGCGGATCGAGCCCTGCCCACTGCGTTGCCCATCTGAACGGGACGACCAGAAGGTTGAACAGCTTCTTGGCGAAGAAGAAGCAGACGAGAAACGCGACGAAGAAGCCGCCCAGCGACCAGATCAACCGCCGGCGCAACTCGATCAGATGCTCCATCAGCGGCGCCGACGATTTCTCGATCTCGTCCTTTTCCTTGTCCGAAACGCTCACTTGGCGGCTCCCGCCGTCTTCTTGGCCGCCGGTGTCTTGGCCGGCGTAGGCTTCGGATCGGCTTTCGCCACGGTCTTGATCGCGATCGCCTTGGCCGCAGCAGGCTTCGCGGTTTTGCGCGTTTCAGCCTTTGCCGCCGCCACGGTCTTCGCTGGCGCTTTGGGCGTAGGCGGGGCCTTGGTGGCGATCGTTTTCGCCGGCGCAGGAGCCTTTGCGACATTCGTCGAAGCCGTGGCCGGTACTTTTGCAACCGGCATTGCCTTTGCCGGCGCAGCCTTGGCCACCTTCGCCGCGGACGCCTTTGGCGCCACGACCGGTTCTGTCGGCAATGACGACGTCACCACCGAGTCATCGGCCATTGCCGGGAAAATTGGCGCTGCCGGCGTGGCTTCCGGCCCGTTGACGCCAGGCATGGTCGTTGCGCCATTCTTCAAAGGCTCGGCCGCCAGCGGCGTCGAAGCGGCAGGCATTGCCGGATCGGCCGCCGGCTTGGGCTTCATCGCCGCATCGACGCCGGAGCGAACGTCGGCCGCGGCCTGCTCGAACGGATTGAGCTGCTTCTTGATCTCGGCCATCGGGCTGAGGCCTCTGAGCTCGTCGACCGACTTCTTGACGTCGTCAAGCTCGGCTTCCTTCAGCGCTTCGTTGAACTGCTTCTGGAAATCGGACGCCATCGCGCGCAGCTTCGCCGTCGTGCGCCCGAAAGTGCGCAGCATATTGGGCAAATCCTTGGGTCCGACGACCACGATCATGACGATCGCGATGACCAGCATTTCGGTCCAGCCGACTTCAAACATGGCACTCTGTTCCGACTAGAACCTGTGGCTCAGCTCTTGCTGGCTTTTTCCTTCGCGGCCGCAACGGTCTCATCCGCACGGTGTTCGACGGTGCGCTTGTCTTCGGCAACGTCATCGTCGGCCATGCCCTTCTTGAAGCTCTTGATGCCCTTGGCCATGTCGCCCATCAGCTCGGGAATCTTGCCGCGGCCGAACACCAGCAGCACGATCACCAGCACGATCATCCAATGCCAAATCGAAAATGAACCCATAGCAAATCTCTCTCGAACGTTTTCCCTGGCGATGATCTATGCGCTTTCGCGTAGGGATTCAAACACAACTGCGACAGAGTTTATGAAAGGGTGGCGGATGTCACGCATTTTCAACGCGATGGCCCGCTACGAATCCGCGCATCCTCGACAGATTGGCAGCTACGCCAGTCAATCCTCCGTGACGCGCGGCGTCAGCAGGCCGAGTTCCTCGAGGTCGATGTCGGTCAGAGCGTCCTCGTCGTCGGTCAACGCGTCGGGATCGGCCGGCGGCTGCGGAATGGAGAAATTCGACGGCATGCGGCCCGAAAGCAGCCCGGCCCCTTTCAGTTCCTCCATGCCCGGAAGATCGCGGATCTCCTCCAGCGCGAAATGATCAAGGAAAGTGTCGGTGGTGCCGTAGGTGACAGGGCGTCCCGGCGTTTTGCGCCGGCCACGCATGCGCACCCATTCCGTTTCCAGCAGCGTGTCGAGCGTCCCTTTCGAGGTTTCAACGCCGCGGATGTCCTCTATTTCGGCGCGCGTCACTGGCTGGTGATAGGCAATGATCGCCAGCACTTCGAGCGCTGCGCGCGACAGCCTCCTTTGTTGGACAGTATCGCGGCTCATCAGGAAAGCCAGATCGCCGGCGGTGCGGAATGCCCAGGCATCGCCGACGCGCACCAGATTGACGCCGCGCCGGGCATAGATCTGGCGCAGTTCGGCCATGGCCAGGGCGACGTTGATGCCATCTGGCAGACGCGCCGCAAGCTGCTTTTCGCTGACAGGTTCAGCGCTGGCGAACACGATCGCCTCGGCCATGCGTACGGCTTCCGCCAGATGCAGCCGCTCGGCCGGATTCTGCACCTGTTGCTCTGAAGGATACTGGGAGAGCGATTCCTCTTCGGGTTCATCGCCGACCTTGAACGGGATAACCGAAGCGTTGGCGCGTTCGCTCATGATGCCACCTCGACTGCCTTGATTGCCTGCGCGCGGCCGCGCAGATAGATCGGAGCGAACACTTCGTCCTGCCGCATGTCCATCGTGCCTTCGCGCACCAGTTCCAGCGTGGCCGCGAAAGAGCTGGCGATCGCCGTGCGCCGCTCCTCGGGGCTGGTCATGTACACGATCAGGAAACTTTCCAGCGTCGCCCAGTCGTGCAGGGCTCCGACCAGGCGGGTCAGGATATCGCGCGCGTCCTTGAGCGACCAGACACCACGCCTGGCGATCGTCACATTGTTGATCGCCTGCTTCTGCCGCTGCTGGGCATAGGCGGTCAGGAGATCGTAGAGCGAGGCCGAATAGGCGTTACGCTTTTCGACGATGACCATTTCCGGCATGCCGCGCGCGAACACATCACGGCCAAGCCGGTTGCGATTGACAAGGCGGGCCGAGGCGTCGCGCATGGCTTCCAGCCGCTTCAGCCGGAACTGCAGCACCGCCGCCAGTTCCTCGCCGCTTTCGCCCTCATCGCCCGGCTGTTTGGGGATCAGAAGCTTCGACTTGAGGAAAGCCAGCCACGCCGCCATCACCAGATAGTCGGCGGCAAGTTCGAGCCTGAGTGCCCTCGCCGTCTCGACAAAGGTCAGATATTGCTCGACCAGCGCCAGGATCGAAATGCGCGCCAGATCGACTTTCTGGGTGCGGGCGAGATGCAGCAGAAGATCGAGCGGACCTTCGAAGCCGGCCACGTCGACGACCAGCGACGGGTCGCCGGTGACGCGTGAATCGTCATTCTCGGCCCACAGACGGTCCATCGGTGCGGCCTTCGCGGCCTTGCTTTCCAATGTTTCCGCCACTGCTTTTCACTTTCCCTTGCTAGGCCACTGCATCGAAGTAGGTGGCGAATTCGGCACGTATTTCGGTTTCTTCAACCGTGTCCCGGTTCTTTATATAGGTCAGCGCCCGCTTTGCGCGCTCCAGCGACGCGCCCTCGAGCCCCGTGGTCCGCGATGCGATGCCGGCCATCTCCTCGAAAACGCCATTGCAGTGAAGGACCAGATCGCAGCCCGCGGCAAGGATCGAGGCCGCCTTTGTCGGGAAATCCCCAGAAAGTGCCTTCATCGAGGTGTCGTCGCTCATCAGCAACCCGTCGAAACCGATTTCGCGCCGGATGATCTCGTCGATGACCTTGCCGGAGGTGGTCGCCGGATTGTTGGGATCGATGGCGCTGTAGACGACATGCGCCGTCATCGCCATCGGCAGATGATTGAGCTCCCGGAACGGGGCGAAATCATGCCGCTGCAGATCGCTCAGCGAGGCATTGACCACAGGCAATTCGAAATGCGTATCGGCAAAGGCGCGTCCATGGCCCGGAATATGCTTCATGACCGGCAGCACGCCGCCCGACATCAACCCTTCGGCCGCGGCGCGGCCGAGTTCGATCACCGGTCGCGGTTCCTTGCCATACGCACGCGCGCCGATGACATCGCTGGCACCCTCAATCGGCACGTCGAGCACCGGCAGGCAATCCGCGGTGATGCCGTAGCGCAGCAGGTCAAAGGCATGCAGCCGCGCCATCAGCCAGGCCGCGCGGGCGCCGGCATCATGGTCGTCGCGCCACAGCGCGCCGAGCGCACCACCGGCCGGATAGTTCGGCGCCAATGGCGGCCGCAGGCGCTGCACACGGCCGCCCTCCTGGTCGATGAACACCAGCGCGTCCGGACGCCCGATACAGTCGCGCATCTCGGCGACCAGATCGCGGATCTGTTCGGTCTCGCCGATGTTGCGCGCAAACAGGATGAAGGCCCAAGGGCATTCATTGCGATAGAAATTGATTTCTTCGCGGGTGAGCGATTTCCCGGCACAGCCGAGGATCATGGATTTTGATTCGGTCATGTCAGCAGTTTAGGGCTTCACACGATCAAAGGGAATCATCCGGATCACAAGCCGTCAAACGCCAGATCTGCTTTCCCCATAAAAAGCCGGCGCGGTGACCGCGCCGGCTTCTACAATTGGTTGGCTCCGGCTCTAGCGCGAGACGAAGCAGTTGCCGCCGGCGGCCTTGTAGCTGGTGCACAAATTGATCGCATCATTGCGCGACTGGGCCGGAACGCGCACGCGGTAGAACGTGCCCTTGCCGGCGATCTCGGCCTTGACGATGTTGGCGGTACGACCGGCGAGCACGCTGCCATAGCGGCGCTGCAGATCCTGATAGCTGGACTGGGCGCTCTCGACCGTCGGCTGTGAAGCAATCTGCATCGACCACGAGCCGCCGCCGGTCGCGGTCGACGCCGGATCGATGGACGCGACCTGATCGGGCTTGACCTCGCCGACGACATCAACCGGCTGGTCGGACGGACGCTGCGGCGCGACCGGAACCTTGGTCGGCGTGTTGGCGGACTGCGCCTTGGCCTCAGCCTTGGGCTTGGCTGTCGCTACCGGCGCTGCCGCCACCGGTGCTGCGGCCACCGGTTTGAGAGCCGGCCCATCATCTGCCTGGGCGGCGGCGGGCGCCACAGTGCCGGTCTGGTCCGCATCGGCCTTCGCCAACGGGGCAACATGCTGCGGCGCCGGGTCGACCGGCTCGGTTGCGGCCACTTGCGTTGCGGCCGGCGCCGGATCCTCACGCGGCACCAGCGAACCATCCGACTTGACCACCATGGTCCTCACCTTGCGCGGCGCAACGGCGACGACATCGGCATTGGTGCCCTTGTCGGCATCCTGCAGCACCTGCGCGATGCGATCCTCGGACTTGGGCGCGGGCGCTGTGTTGTCGGTCGAAGCGGCGCCGGCGGTCGGCACGGCGTTGCCGTCATCGGGTCCGATGGTGACTGCGGCGCCGGCGTTCTGGTCCGGCGAAAGATCGATGGCGCGGCTCGGATCCTTCGCCTGTACGTCTACCGGGTCTTCGGTGTTGGTAACCAGTTTCTCCTGGACCGGCTCGGCGGGCTTCGCACCCCTGACCGCGTCATAGACCTTGTTGTCCTGGTTTGGTACCACGGCCCCGCCCGGATTCTCCGGCTTGACCTTGATCGGCGCGTTGTCGGCCTTAACGATCACGGGCGCTTCACTACCGCCCTTGCCGCCGAAAGACAGCGCAAAGGCGCCAAGGCCGCCTGCGACCGCCACCCCACCGACAATCACGGCGATGAGCAGGCCACGTCCGCGCGAAGGCCTTGCAGCCTCACGCTCGCCGAGGCCCGGAACAGCCATCGCCTCATCGAGTTCGGGATCGTAGTCGAGTTCGTCGACGGTGAAATCGTCCGCCTGTGAAGCCGGCTGATTGCCGGGCAGACTGTCGAGATCGAAGCCGTCGGCGGCATCGGCATAACCTGTTGGCGCCGCCGTGCGGGCAGACACTTCCATGGGCCGCGCCGCATAGGTCCGCGCTTCCGGCTCATAACCCAGCGAGGCCCTGTCATAGCCCGGCTTGGCCCTGTCATAGCCCGGCTTGACGCTGTCATAGCCCTGCTTGGCGTTGTCATAGCCCTGCTTGGCTGTGTCATAACCCGGCTTGAAACCCGCGGCGTAAGAGTCATCTTCGTAAGACGCCACGTAGCTCGCGGTAGCGGGAGCGACCTCCACCGCGTTCATCTCGGAGAGAAGGCTGGAGAACTCGGCGTCGAGATCGTCATAGCCAGGCGACGCCGGCTGATCTTCCTCGAAATGCAGTTCCGGAATGTCGAGATCGTCCGCCAGCGCCACGACACGCTCGGGCACATCGACAGTCTCGACATCGGGCATGTCTTCGTAACGCGCTGACTGGCGCGATTGCTGCGCGGATACAGGGGCGACAGTTTCGACCGGCTCGGCCGAACGGTAGGACGTCACCCCCGCGACCGCCGAGGCTGTGGTCATGGGTGCCATCGAAGCGGCCGGCTGACCACCAACCGGAGGCTGAGCGCTAAATGAGGGCTGTTGCGGAACCGGCGTCACGCGGCTCCACGAACGGACTGGCTCGGGCGGCGTGGAACGCTCCGCCGGCCAATCGAGAGAATCTGTCGAATTGTCCCGGGAAGCGGACGCATCACGCGGGTCCAGGCTTTTGGCAAAGGCCGCGTCGAAGGCGTCATCGTCGAAATCGACATCACCATGTCCGGCAGCCTCCGAGCCCGGATCCCGATCTTCAGGTTCATCATGCAAAAGATCGTCGACATCGGCATCGGCCGCCTGGGCGGTGCCGAGGTGGTTAGGCTCCTCAGGAGCGGGTTCGTCAAGATCCCAGTCGAGCTCACCGACAACATCGGCCGGCTCCTCGGTGGTCTCTGCAGCCTCGGCGACAGGCGACTGCGCGGCGACAGCCGGCTGAGCCATGACCGGCTCCTCCTTGGCTACAGGCGCCGAGCGCGCGGTCATGGCGCCCAGCAGCGCATTCAACTCGTCTTCCAGGCTCCGTTCGTCCTCGATCGGGGTTTGCTCCGGCTCGGCTGCGATGACGTCTGGCGCCACCGGCTGGACCGGAGCGGCGACAAACTCAGTGGCCGGTTCTTCGACTGTTTCGGCAAACGTGTCGTCGAAATTCAGGTCGAAAGCATCATCCGACCCTGCTTCAGCGCTGGGCGTCTCGCCCTGCGCATCCGCGCTATCGGCAAGCATATCATGCGCTTCCGGCTCCTCGGATGCGACCGGCTCGTCAGCGCGAACGTCAAAATCCATGTCGACATCTGCCATGCCGTCGTCGAGATGGCTGGCAAGATTTTCGTCGGAGGCAAAATTTTCGTCGGGGGCCTGACCGTCAGGCGCAGCAGCCTGCTCCGGCATGGGGTACTCGACGGGATCGGCAGCCCTGTGGGCCTGTTCCATCACCGAATGGTCGTCGAGCATCAGCTCGTCTTCGAGCGAGATCGCAATCACATCGTCGAATTCATGATCGGAGGCGGCCGTCTCGGCAGCAGGCGCGTCGTCAACAGCGTGCTGGACCTCTTCAGCTTCCTCGTCAATCCGGAAGTCATGGTCGAGCGACGCGGCAAACTCGTCCGCCATCGGCTGATCGTCCTCGAAGGGCGAGACATCCTCAAGCGAACTGGCGACGGCATTGCCGAAATCGGCGTCGAAAGCCGGCTCGACGGACGGTGCGGCTTCGGCAGCGCCCGATTGGCTGGAGCCGGTAGCTTGGTCGTCGACGTCAGCCATGTCCAGATGGAAATCGTCGTCGAGCGAAACCGAAAACTCGTCGTCATCCGTTGCGCCGGCCTCAGCCGCTTCGAACGCCGGCCGATGCTCGAAAGTAGGCTCATGGGCCTCGGCAACCGGAACGGCGTCGCTGTCGTCAGCGCCGAACTCGGCCATCATTTCCTTCTCGAGATCGATATCGAAATCGCCCTCTTCCGCCGCGTGATCGGCGGCTGGGACTTTCGGCTGGGCGGGCGACTGCGGCTTGACCGGCTGGCGCGGGTCGAACCCCATGATCCTGGTCAGTTCCGCGAACGGATCATCGTCGGCGATGTCGTTGTTGTCGGCTACTCTCAGCTGGGTTCTGTCTGCCATTATTGTTCCCGAACTCGCACTCATTCGGACGCCATGGACGTCGCGTAGGGTTGGCCCTTACCAGCGCAATGTGGGCAAAAGGTGACAGGTTATTTAGTCAAACCTAACGCATTTCGGTGGGCGCGGCGGCTCCGATCAGCGTCAGGCCGGACGTCAAAACGTCTGAAACAGCCTGCACCAGCCCTAGTCTGGCATGCGTCAATTGTCGGTCGTTAACCTTAACAAAACGTAAGTCGGGATTATCCGTGCCACGGTTCCAGTGTCCGTGGAAGCTGGAGGCCAGATCATAAAGGTAGAATGCCAGCCGATGGGGCTCGAGCGCAAGTGCAGCCGACTCGATCAGGCGGGGATATTCGGCAAGCTTGCGGATCAGGCCGATTTCGCCCTCGTCGGTCAGCAAAGCCACGGCGGACGCGAGGCTGTTACGATCGAAATTGGCCTCGCCCAGTTGCTCGCTCGCCTGTCTGAATACCGAATGGCAGCGTGCCGAAGCGTACTGCACATAGAACACCGGATTGTCCTTGGACTGCTCGGTCACCTTGGCGAAATCGAAATCCAGCGGCGCGTCGTTCTTGCGGTAGAGCATCATGAAGCGGATCGCGTCGCGGCCGACTTCCTCCACCACTTCGCGCAGCGTCACGAAATCGCCAGACCGCTTCGACATGCGCACCGGCTCGCCGTCGCGAAACAGCTTCACCAATTGGCAAAGCAGCACGGTGAGCTTCACCTCGTCGCCGGCAATCGCCCGCGCCAGCGCTTCCAGCCGCTTGACATAGCCGCCATGGTCGGCGCCGAGCACATAGATCAGGTCGACGAAGCCGCGATCGACCTTGTCCTTGAGATAGGCGACATCGGCGGCGAAATAGGTGAAGGAGCCGTCCGACTTGACCAGCGCCCGGTCCATGTCGTCGCCGACCGCGGTCGAGCGGAACAGCGTCTGCTCGCGGTCCTCCCAATCATCGGGCTTCTCGCCCTTGGGCGGCGGCAATTTGCCCTTGTAGATGTGACCCTTCAGCGTCAAATCGTTGATCGCCGAGCGGATCTTCCTGGCATTGTCAGCGTGCAGCGTGCGCTCGGAGAAGAACACGTCGTGATGCACGTTGAGCATCGCCAGATCCTCGCGGATCATCGCCATCATCGCATCGATGGTGCGGTCCTTGATGATGGCGAGCGCCTCGTCATCCGGCATCTGCAGCAAAGAGCGGCCAAACTCCTTGGCCAGCGTCTGCCCGACAGGGACAAGGTAATCGCCGGGATAGAGACCGGGAGGTATTTCGCCGATGTCCTCGCCGAGCGCTTCGCGGTACCGCAGGAATGCGGAGCGACCGAGCACGTCGATCTGCGAGCCGGCATCGTTGATGACGTATTCCTTGGTCACGTCGTAGCCGGCAAAGGCCATCAGGTTGGCCAGCGCGTCGCCAACGACAGCGCCCCTGCAATGGCCGACATGCATCGGCCCTGTCGGATTGGCCGAGACATATTCGACATTGGTCTTCCTGCCAGCGCCAATCGACGAGCGGCCATAATTGCGGCCTTCGCCAAGCAAGGCGGTCAGATGCACCTGCCAGAAGCCGTCCTTCAGCCGGAGATTGACGAAACCCGGGCCAGCCACTTCGGTGGCGGCGACATCCTTGTCCTCACGCAGCGCTTGCGCCAGTCTCTCGGCCAGCACGCGCGGATTCTGGCCGGTCGGCTTGGCCAGCACCATTGCCGCATTGGTCGCCAGGTCGCCATGGCTGGCGTCGCGCGGCGGTTCGACGGCAATGCGCGACAGATCCGGCGAAACGCCATTACTGTCCTTCAAATCAAGCGCTTCGACAGCTTTTATGATTCGCGCGGTGAAGTCGGCGAAGATATTCATGGGACTGGCTCTGGTGGCTTTACAGGGAATCCGGCTCGTTGGCCGGCAAAATCGAGCCCGCCCTAGCTCAATTCCGGCGTATGGTCAAACAAGCGCCGATGTTCCTTGAGTGCATAGGTGTCGGTCATACCCGCCAGAAAATCGGCGACGCTGCGCGCCTTGATGCGAACGGCGGCCCGATCCAGCCCCTCGCGCCAGCCGTCCGGCATGGCGCGCGGATCGGCGAAATAGGCGTCGAACAGATCGTTGACGATCCGCTCGGCGTCCGCGCGCACACGCATGACTTCCGCGTGCCGATAAAGATGCTTGTAGAGAAAGGCCTTCAGTTCTTTCTCGAAGGCGGCCATTTCGGCCGAGAAAGTCACCATCGTCTCGCCAGCCGCTCTCACGGCATCGGCGTTCCGTGGCCTGATGCGCTCCAGATTGGCAGTGGTGGAGACGATGACATCCTCGACCATGGCGGTGATCTGCCGCCGCATCAGCTCATGGCCGGTGCGTACGTCATCAAGAGAGGGATAGCGTGCGCGGACGCCTTTCAGAATGGTTCCGGGCAGCGAAACCGTCTCCAGCATATCCAGCGTCAGCAGCCCTGCTCTCAGGCCATCGTCGATATCGTGCGTGTTGTAGGCGATGTCGTCGGCGATCGCAGCGCATTGCGCCTCAATGCCGGCAAACCGGTCCAGCTCGAGGTCGTGCAGCTCGGAATAATCACGGATCGCCTGCGGCACCCGCCCTTTCAGGCCTTGACCGTCGGCATCCGTCAGCGGTCCATTGTGCTTGACCAGGCCTTCCAGCGTTTCCCAGGTCAGGTTGAGCCCATCGAATTCGGCATAGCGCGCCTCCAGCCTCGTCACGATGCGCAGCGATTGCGCATTGTGGTCGAAACCACCCCAGGCGGCCATCTTCTCGTTCAGCGCATCCTCGCCGGTGTGGCCGAAGGGCGTGTGGCCGAAATCATGCACCAGAGCCACCGCCTCGGCGAGATCCTCATCGCCGCGCAGCGCTCGTGCCAAAGCGCGCGCGATCTGCGCCACTTCGATCGAATGGGTCAGCCGAGTACGGTAATGGTCGCCTTCATGGGCGATGAAGACCTGCGTCTTGTGCTTGAGACGACGGAAGGCCGTCGAGTGGATGATGCGGTCACGGTCGCGCTGGAACGGCGTGCGGGTCGGGCTCTCCAACTCTTCGAACAACCGTCCGCGCGACTTTGCCGGATCGCAGGCATAGGCGGCGCGTGGCCGATAGCCAAATCCGATGTCGCCCAACTCATTGGTCATGGCTGATGCCGCCGCAGTTGACTTGGTCCAGATAATTTGGGCCTGGTTGACTTGGCCCCTCGCGCTTCATACCTATCATGTGAAACCGAAAGCAAGGTGACGCCGATGGGCGCGGATGCCAAGACTGCCATGAAAGTCGACATGACCGAGGCCGCCGCCAAGCGGATCGCAAAGATTGTCTCGAGCGAGGCGGGCAAGACGGCGCTGCGCGTTTCCGTCGAAGGCGGCGGTTGCTCCGGCTTTTCCTACAAGTTCGATCTGGTCGACACGCGCAACGACGATGACGTCGCCATCGAGAAGGATGGCGCCACGGTGCTGATCGACGATCTGTCGCTGGTCTATATGGGCGGTTCGGTGATCGATTTCGTCGATGATTTGATGGGCCAGTCGTTCCAGATCCGAAATCCGAACGCAGTCGCCTCCTGCGGCTGCGGCACGAGCTTTTCCATATAGAATGCCTGCCATCGGCGCGGTCCGCCAGATCGCACTGTCGGCCGGCCGCGACCTCGATGCAACGCTGGCCTTTTGGCGCGACGTCCTGGGCATGAACCTGCATGCGCGCTTCGATCCGCCCGGCATCGCATTTATCATGGCCGGCGATACCAGGCTGTTGTTCACCGACGGCATACCGGCAGGAACAGTCTATCTCGACATATCGGGTCTCGACGATTTCCACGCCTCGGCGGCGGCGGCCGGCGTCCCCTTCACCGCGACGCCGACACTTGTCCATCGTGACAGCGAGGGCCAGTTCGGCCCAGCCGGGGAAACCGAATGGATGGCCTTCCTAAAGGACCCCGCCGGCAATACGATCGGGCTCGTCGAACGCCATCCGCCGCAAGACCCCAACTGAGCAGCATCGGGACCGTTATGAAAATTGTCACCTGGAACATCAACGGCGTGCGCGCCCGCATCGGCAACCTGACCCATTGGCTGACCGAAAGCGCGCCCGATATCGCCTGCCTGCAGGAGATCAAGACGGTCGACGAGCAGTTCCCGCGCGCCGAAATCGAGGCGCTTGGCTACAATGTCGAAACCTATGGCCAGAAGGGTTTCAATGGCGTCGCCATCCTGTCGAAGTTGCGCTTCGACGAAGTTGTCAGGGGCCTGCCCGGCGACGATGCCGACGAGCAGGCGCGTTTCATCGAAGGTGTTTTCTCGACGGACAAGGGCGCGCTGCGAGTAGCGTCGCTCTATCTGCCGAACGGCAATCCGATCGATGACGAGAAGAAGTTCTCCTACAAGCTATCCTGGATGGCACGTCTGGAGCGCTGGGCTGAAGAGCGCCTGAAGCTCGAAGAGGCGCTTGTGCTGGCCGGCGACTACAACGTTATCCCCGAGCCGATCGACGCTCGGTTTCCGGAGAACTGGCTGGGCGATGCGCTGTTCCAGCCGCAGACGCGGCAAGCCTTCCGCCGGCTACTCAACCTTGGGTTCACCGAGGCGGTGCGCGCAGTCACCGACGCGACTGACGCCTATACGTTTTGGGACTATCAGGCCGGCGCCTGGCAGAAGAACAACGGCATCCGCATCGACCATCTGCTTTTGTCGCCGGAAGCCGCCAACCGGTTCTCATCGGCCTTGATCGAAAAGCATGTCCGCGCCTGGGAAAAGCCGTCCGATCACGTCCCGGTGGCGATCGATCTCGCGCTCCAGCCAGCCTGACGGCGCTAACCCTCATATCGCCACATTTCGCGCCGTTCATTGCTGAGTCAGCATGGCGGCTGGGATTCCATGACCATACGATTTCATCTTTGTCCGATCGGCCTGGCATTTGCCATGGCCGCTCCTGCCGCGGCGCTTGCCGACCAGGAATGCCTGGCCAATGGAAAATCCTACCAGCTTGGCCAGGTCGCCTACCTGACGCTTGCCGGCCAGAGCCATCTTGCCCGCTGCGACATGGTGCTCAACAACACCTCGTGGACGAAGGTCGGCGACAGCTGCCCCGCAAACACGATGGCGCCGCACCTGCATGCCACGCCGATCTCGACGCCGGCGCCCAGCATGGTGCCGACGGAGCCGACCGAGAACTGATTTCCGACAGGCGGCAGCAGCGCCTACTGGTCCGAGTTGTTGCCCTTGGTGAGGATATCGTCCGCCAGGGAGATCGCGGTGCGGCGGTCGGCTTCGCCGGCGGTGGCAAATGCCTCCTCCTGCATGCCGCGTATCCAGGGCTGATCGGCCGGCGAAGCGCGTTCGAGCGCAGCCGTCATCATCGCCAGGCCGCGAACGATCTTGCCGCTCTGGAACAGCAGGTGGCCCAATGTCGCCTGCGCGCCGGCATGGCCCTTCTCGGCGGCGAGTTGGAACCAGCGCCCAGCCTGCTTGACGCTGGCCTTCACGCCGCCCTCGCCCTTCAGGAACATCTGCCCCATCTCGAACTGCGCGTTCGGATTGCGGTAGTTGGCAGCGGCGCGCATGTAATATTCCTGAGCGGCCACCTCGTTCTCGGTGACTGGACTGCCGGGAATGCCCTTGCGCAGATAGTCGCCGAGCGCCACCAGCGCATCGGAGACATAGCTTTCCTCGGGCGAGCCGGGCTCGACATCCTGGTCGACGATCTCCGAGAAGAACTTGAACGCCTCATAGTCGTCGCGCGCCACGCCGTCGCCTTCCGCATACATGCGGGCAAGCTTCCAGGTGGCGCCGATCTGGCCGTTTTCGGCGGCATATTTGTAGGCCTCGGCAGCCTGTTCCTTGTGTCCGTTCTTGTAGGCGGAGAAGCCGAACTGGAACACCGCCCACGGGCTCGACTGCGGCTTCACGCCGGTCTTGTCGTCGAACACCTTGTCATCGAAGGCCATGGCCTGGCCCACGGCGCCAAAGGTCGCGCCAAAAGTGGCAGCCACGACCAGTGCCGAAAAGACAGACGACCTCAACAACTCAGATGTCCGCATAGCAATGTGTTTCTTTCGCACCGCCCGGATGGGTCACCGCGCCATCGCGCGCCGGCCCCACCGTCTGTGCATATTTCCATATCGCGCCCGACTGATAGTCGGTCTTGCGCGCCTTCCACGTCTTCGCCCTCGCCGCCAGTTCGCTTTGGGATAACGCCACATCGATCGTGCCGTTCACCGCGTCGATCGAGATCACGTCGCCATTCCTGAGCAGCCCGATCGGACCGCCCACCGCTGCCTCCGGCCCGACATGGCCGATGCAGAAACCGCGCGTCGCGCCCGAGAAGCGCCCGTCGGTGATCAGCGCCACCTTGCCGCCCATGCCCTGGCCATAGAGCGCTGCCGTCGTCGACAGCATTTCGCGCATGCCGGGGCCGCCGCGCGGCCCTTCGTAGCGAATGACGAGAACCTCGCCTTCCCTGTAGTTGCGATGCGTTACCGCCTCGAAACATTCCTCTTCCGAATCGAAGCAGCGTGCCGGGCCGGAGAACTTCAGCTCCGACATGCCGGCGACTTTGACGATCGCGCCTTCGGGGGCGAGGTTTCCCTTCAACCCAACGACACCGCCGGTTTGGGTAATGGGTGTGTTGGCCGGGCGGACCACATCCTGGTGTTCATTCCAGGCAACGTGCTCCATATTTTCGGCCAAAGTGCGGCCAGTCACGGTCAGGCAGTCACCATGCAGATAGCCGTGGTCGAGCAATGTCTTCATCAACAGCGGGATGCCGCCGGCCTCGAACATGTCCTTGGCGACATATTTGCCGCCCGGCTTGAGGTCGGCGATGTAAGGCGTCTTCTCGAAGATCTTCGCCACGTCGAACAGGTCGAACTTGATGCCGGCCTCGTGTGCGATCGCCGGCAGATGCAGTGCTGCGTTGGTCGAGCCGCCGGTGGCCGAAACCACGGTCGCCGCATTTTCCAGTGCCTTCAGCGTGACGATGTCGCGCGGCCGGATATTTTTCGCGATCAACTCCATGATTTTTTCGCCCGAAGCGAAATTGAAACGATCTCGCATTTCGTACGGCGCCGGCGCGCCACAGGAATAGGGCAACGCCAGGCCGATCGCTTCGGCGACGGTGGCCATGGTGTTGGCGGTGAACTGGGCGCCACAGGAGCCAGCCGACGGACAGGCCGCCTGTTCGATTTCGAGAAGTTCGGCATCATCGATCTTGCCGACCGAATGTTGGCCGACCGCCTCGAACACATCCTGCACGGTGATGGGGCGGCCGCGGTAGCTGCCGGGCAGGATCGAACCGCCATAGATGAAGATCGACGGCACGTTGAGCCGCACCATGGCCATCATCATGCCGGGCAGCGACTTGTCGCAGCCGGCCAGCCCAACCAACGCGTCATAGCAATGGCCGCGCATGGTGAGTTCGACTGAATCGGCTATGACCTCGCGCGACACCAGCGACGACTTCATGCCCTGGTGACCCATGGCGATGCCATCGGTGACGGTGATGGTGCAGAATTCGCGCGGCGTGCCATTGGCGGCCGCAACGCCCTTCTTGACCACCTGCGCCTGGCGCATCAGCGAGATGTTGCAGGGGGCCGCCTCGTTCCAGCAGGATGCGACGCCGACCAGCGGCTGCGCGATCTCGGCTGCCGACAAGCCCATTGCGTAGAGATAGGAACGGTGCGGCGCCCGCGCCGGACCGACGGTCACATGGCGGCTGGGGAGCTTAGCCTTGGAAATGACTTTGGCGTCCATACTCTTCCTTGCCCACATCTTCCCTGAAAAGGGGGCGATGCGGCCTGCCCCATCGCCGAGCCTTTTGGCGCGTGTCCCGAGACAAGATCGAGGTGCGCCGGGTTTATGGCGGGAAATGGGCAATTTCCTTGGCCTGACCTTTAGCGCAGGGGTTGTTCAGAAAGTGTTGCCGAAACGTCACAATTGCACGAGGTGAAAGCGGTGCTATTTATATGCAACGCGGCTTGGGTAACTGGACGCCTGACCAGACCTGCCAACGAAAAAGGCCGAGCGATGCCCGGCCTTTTTCGTTCAGCTTTTCAGAGGTTTAGAACTTGATCTTGAGGCCGCCTGAAATCGCTGTGACGAGATCGTTGCCGAAGTCGTAGGTGGCGTCATCTCCAACAACTTTACCGTTCTCCCCAATCAATATACCGGAATGACCGCTTGTCAGCACGCCAACCGCGCCAGCCAAGCGAACCTCGATATTCGGCTTAGGGGTGTAAGCGACACCGCCCCCCAGCGTCCAGGAGTCCGTCTGCGAGCCGTAGCCATGCGAAGTGCCGCGATCCCAGGAGAGCTGGCCGGCCGCACTCCACTCGTCGTTGAACTTATGACCGATGCCGCCCGTGACCGTCCAGCCGTCACGATACATCAGGTCGAGCGACGTTACTTCGCCTGGCGAGTTCGTGAAGCAAAACGCGGTTGGGACACCGACCGGACAGATCGGCACACTCTGCAGCACGCTCCAGTTAACCCACTTGATCGAACCGAAGGCGAGCCAGCCGGGCGCGATGCCCGACTGCATTTTCAATTCCACCACGTCCGGCATGTACTGCGTTGAGCCGTAGATCGGAAGAACGACGCTGCCGACATTTGTCAGATCGAGCGTGCCCGAAATGTTATCGAGCTTAACTTTCGAATTATAGACGAGGCTCGCGCGCAACGCGATGTCGGGGATTTCGTAGGCAAGGCCGGCGCGCCAGCCCCAGCCGTTGCTCGTCAGATCGACGCGACCGGTGCCGCCGAAGTCGGGCACCAGCGGTGACACCAGGCTTTCCTTGAAACCGTAGACCTTCTGGTAGAAAACACCGCCGATAAAGCGGAGTTGACCCTTGCCCGCATCCATTTTGTAAGAGCAAGTCGCAGCGTAGTTATCGCTTTTGATGTCGGTTTCCATGTTGGAAAACGCACCATTCCACACGCCGGGCGCAACATGCGCACCCCAAGGCTGCGAGTAGTCAATCATACAGTCGACGCCTTGGACGATTTGGGCCTTCGCGCCGATGCGCGGGACCCAATAGTTCTCAGCCCCATCGGCGGAGGTCCCGAAACCTAGGTCGGCCCCGCCAGGACCGCGCGCATTCTTGAGCTTACGATCCGGCATCACGTAAGTCGCTTCCGCTTCCGTAGAGAACGGCGCAGGGTCAAACAAAAGATCGATGTCGTAACCGCCGCGCTCCAGGCCGCCAGCATGCGCCGAACTCATCGCGGTTCCGATCAAAGCCAGCGACAAGCACCCTGCCCCCAGCAGTGCTTTCAGACGCAAATTGTTCATGGATGTCCTCCCCCGAATAACCAGTGCCATCAAGCTAGAACCAATTCAGGTTAACGGTGCAACAACGAATTCAAGAAGCGTACACGTACAATTGATCAGAGTGCGTTTTCCGCAAAATTCCGACTCTCCCGCAAGACCGAAAACACGGCATTTGGGTGCAAATGAACCAACAAAATCGGGAAAACTTCTCCAAAATGGCCCAAGAACAGGCATTTTGCGGGGTATCCGGCCCCATTGTTACATTATGGCAACAATGGGGCTAAAACTTCCGTTTACGTCAATATTAACGCAACGGAATGTCTATTTTCGCGGCAAGAAACTGTCGTTTTAGAGGGCGCTAAAATCTCGCGAATCCCGCCCTCAACCTGCGTCGCGAACCCTGGTCAACGCGACCGAAAGCTTCTCCTGTGCGTCGCGGTATTCGGCCAGCTTTTCGCGCTCGGCCTCGACGATCTCTGCCGGCGCGCTGGCGACGAACCTTTCGTTCGACAGCTTCTTGTGCAGGCGCGCGATTTCCTCGGTCACCTTGGCCAATTCCTTCCGCAGCCGTGCCGCCTCCGCGACAAGATCGATCAGGCTGCCGAGCGGCAGGCAGATCGTCGCCTCGTTGAGCACGATCTGCGCCGAGCCCTTTGGTGCGACATCGGCCAGCGAGATGTCGCCGACGCGTGCCAGCCGCCTGATCGCCGAATCCTCGCGGACAAGCCGTTCGCGCGTCACATCGTTGGCACCGACCACCACCAGCGGTGCAATGGCAGCCGGCGGCACGTTCATTTCCGAGCGCACGGAGCGGATGCCTGAAACGAGGTCGACCAGCCAGTTGATGTCGGCGGCAGCATCCGCGTCTTCGAAGTCCGGCGATGGCCATGCGGCATGGCACAGCAGCGACGCGCGTTCCTTGCCTTCGCCTGCAGTCTGCGCCCACAGCTCCTCGGTCATGAACGGCATCATCGGATGCAGCAGCTTATAGATCTCGTCCAGCACGAAAGCGACGCAAGCGCGGCTTTCGGCCTTGGCCGCCTCGTCAGTGCCCATGAACACCGGCTTCAGCAGTTCCAGGTACCAGTCGCAGAACAGGTTCCAGACGAAGCGGTAGGCGGCACCCGCCGCCTCGTTGAAGCGGTATGAGGTGATGCCATCGGTGATCTCGCGCGCGGCGCGCGTCAGCTCGGTCAGGATCCAGCGGTTGACCGCCAGCTTGGCGTCGTTCAGCCAGAAATCGTCATCGCGCGCAACCTCGTTCATCTCGGCAAAACGCGTCGCATTCCACAGCTTGGTGCCGAAATTGCGATAGCCGGCGATGCGCGCCGGGTCGAGCTTCACGTCGCGGCCTTGGGCCGCCATCACTGTCAGGGTGAAGCGCAGGGCATCGGCGCCGTATTCGTCGATGAGGTCGAGCGGGTCGATGACGTTGCCTTTCGACTTCGACATCTTCTGCCCGTTCTTGTCGCGGACCAGCGCATGGACATAGACGGTGTGGAAAGGCTCCTCATCCATGAAGTGCAGGCCCATCATCATCATGCGGGCGACCCAGAAGAAGATGATGTCGAAGCCGGTCACCAGCACGTCGGTCTGGTAGTAGGTGCTCAGCTCGGGCGTCTCGTCCGGCCATCCCAAGGTCGAGAACGGCCACAGCGCCGACGAGAACCAGGTGTCGAGCACATCCTCGTCGCGGGTCAGGATCTCGCCTGGCTGGAAATTCTCGAGCTTGTCCTCGACCCAGGCCTTCCACGGCCCTTCTAGCGCCAGATAATATTCGATCGCCGCGCCGAGCGCCTCTTCCTCAGTCTTCTCGACGAAGACCCGTCCGTCCGGCCCGTACCAGGCCGGGATCTGGTGGCCCCACCAGAGCTGGCGCGAGATGCACCAGGGCTGGATGTTCTCCATCCAGTCGAAATAGGTCTTCTCCCAGTTCTTCGGCACGAAGTTCGTGCGGCCCTCGCGCACCGATGCGATCGCCGGTTTGGCCAGCTCCGCCGCGTTGGCATACCATTGCTCGGTCAGGAACGGCTCGATCGGCACGCCGCCGCGGTCGCCATGCGGTACGGCGTGGCGATGCGGCTCGACCTTTTCGAGGAAGCCACCCTCTTCCATCAGCTCGACTATCTTCTTGCGCGCGACGAAGCGGTCGAGCCCATCGAGTTCATCCCAGACCGCCTGGCGCTCCGGCGTCACCTCGAGACCGGCAAGAAAATCCTCATTGTCCTTGAGGCTTACCGTCGCCGCGGTGGTCAGGATATTGATCGCCGGCAGCTTGTGACGCTTGCCGACCTCGAAGTCGTTGAAGTCGTGCGCCGGCGTGATCTTGACCGCCCCGGAGCCCTTCTCAGGGTCGGAATATTCATCCGCCACCACCGGAATCTTGCGGCCGACGATCGGCAGAACGATTTTCTTGCCGACCAGGTGCCGGAAACGCTCATCGTCGGGGTGCACGGCAACGGCCGTATCGCCCAGCATCGTCTCGGGGCGCGTCGTCGCCACGGTGATGAAGGTTTTTGGGTTTTCCGGGTCGAAGACCTGGCTCTCTATGGGGTAGCGGAAATGCCAGAGATTGCCGTTGACCTCCTGCTGCTCGACCTCGAGATCGGAGATCGCGGTCAGCAGCTTCGGGTCCCAGTTCACAAGGCGCTTGTCCTTGTAGATCAGGCCTTCCTTGTAGAGCGTGACGAACACTTCGAGCACCGCCTTGGACAGGCCCTCGTCCATGGTGAAGCGTTCGCGTGACCAGTCGGCGGAGGCGCCGAGCCGCTTCAGCTGGTTGAAGATCGCGCCACCGGATTCGGCCTTCCACTCCCACACTTTCTCGATGAACTGCTCGCGGGTCAGGTCGCGGCGGTGGATCTGCTTTTCCATAAGCTGGCGCTCGACCACCATCTGCGTGGCGATGCCGGCATGATCCATGCCCGGCTGCCACAAGACGTTCTTGCCGCGCATGCGCTCAAAGCGCACCAATATGTCCTGCAGCGTGTTGTTAAGCGCGTGCCCCATATGCAGCGAACCGGTGACGTTCGGCGGCGGGATGACGATCGTGAAGGCCTCCGCCCCCTCCTCGGCCCCGGCGCCGGCGCGAAACGCGTCGGCCTCTTCCCAGACTTTGGCGATCTTCGGCTCGACGGTTTTGGCGTCGTAGGTCTTTTCAAGCATGGGAAAATGGTCCGCGCTGTCGGGAGTTTTGCTGGTCCGGTGTAAATCGGAAGGTTTTGGCCAAGTCAACCGCAAGGGCTGTCGCGGCATTCACAGGCAGATAGGCGCGGCCTTGTTCATTTCAACGCAAGGCATGCCCGCGTTTGGCGCAGAGCTCGCCCTTGGCGTCCGACAGGGATTTTCTGCATGCCGGATAGCCATAATCCGACCGGCGGACGTAGAAGATCTCGAACGCGGTCCATTGTGGTAAGTGAATCCGGCGGCGACCCTGTCTGCCTCGCTACCAATACAAACTGAGCTTCCCAAAGAAACGGCGCCCCGAAGGCGCCGTCTCTTTTTGGCAATCGATACGGATATTACTGGGCGCCGCGCGCCACGCGCTCGATCTCTTCGCGCACAAGCCTTTCGACCAGCGTCGGCAGATTGTTGTCGAGCCAATCCTGCAGCATCGGGCGCAGCATCTCTTCGGCCATCTCGTCGAATGTCTTTTTGCTGCGGCTGGCAAACGCGTCGGAAAGCTCGCCAAAAGCGGCGGCAACCTGCCGGCCCGTATGCTCGGAAACGATCGCCGGACGCGGCGCGTCACTAGCTGGCACCGGCCGTACCGTCTCTGAACGAGGCGGCTCGGAGATCGCTTTCGCGCTCGGTTCGTCCCTTGAATCGTCGACCAACGGCTGGGCAACCGGCTTGCGTGCCTCGGCCCTGTCCGACACCATTTTGGCCTGCTCACCAACCGCGGCGATCTCGCGCCGCCAATCGGCAACAGGAGCGTCGGGGGCAATGACGGGACGTGGTGCCGGCGCGTCGACCGCAGCCGGTTCGGCGGCAATCCGGGCACTGACCTCGGCAAGTGTCATCGATGGCTTTGCAGGGGCTGGGTCGGCGCGAACCGGCGTTTCCATACGCGCAATCACCGGCTCGGCCGCCGGCAGCTGTGCCTGGACTTCCGCCAGCGTCACCGGCTTCCTGACCTCAGGAGCGGCATGCAGGTCGGCACGGAATGCCTCGACGTCGGGGGCAGCATCGCCGCTCGACGCCGGCTCCAGATCCTGGCGCAACTCATCGGCGTCGCCCGGCTGCTTGCGGCCGCCGTCGCTGTCCTCGATGATTCGCCTGATGGAAGCCAGGATCTCTTCCATGGAAGGTTCGCGCTGTGCGCTGCTTGCCGTTGCCATCGTCACATCCGCCGCCTTTGTGACCTCTGTGGATTTCCGCTCCGGCAAGGCCGGATCGAATCATGGCAACAGCGTAGCCGACGGATCGCCGCACGAGAATCCCCAATCTGGGGACTTGTGGGATTTCAACAGATTAGCGCGATCTTAAACCCACGAGCAGCGGAGCAAGCAATCCTGCCCAAACGGCGAGACGGAAAAGTCCGGACCGGGCGCCCTCAGCGGCCGTCCGGCGTGCGCAGGCCGATCCACTTGTCCTTGACGGCGTTGTAGTGCTCTTCAGGCTTGTATTTCGTCACCTGCAGGCCAAGGCGGTCGACAGACAGGCGGCCGGTCGCCTGCAGGATGGCGTAGCTCGCCACCACCACATCATGCTCATAACTCGCCTGGTTGATCTCGGCGGTGATGACCGTAGCCTGTGCGTTGAGGACATCGAGCGTGGTGCGCTGGCCGACATTGCGTTCTTCGATGACGCCGTTCAACGCCAGCTTTGCCGCCTCGATCACTTGCCTGTTGGCCGTCAGCTGCTGCTGCGCAGCGGTGTACTCGGTCCAGGCGGCGGTGACGGCCTGGCGCACTTGATCACGGCTCACGTCGACCTCGATGCGGGCCCGGCTGAGCGATTCCTTGTCCTGGCGCACAATCGCCGAAGTGCGGCCACCGGAATAGATCGGGATGGTCAGCGTTGCGCCGACGCTGGCCGAATTGGTGGTGCCATCCTGCGTCGAGAGGAAGCCCGGCACGGTGTTGCGATAGGCGCTCGAGACGCCGGCGGAAGCCGACAGCTGCGGCAGCAGTGCGCCTTCGGCCGACTTCACCGAAAACGAAGCTGCGTCGACCAGATGCTGGGTGGCAAGGATGGCCGGATGCTCGTTCGAGGCCACCCCGATGGCGGCAGCCAGGCTCGACGGCAACAGCTTTGCCACCGGCGAAGCGCCTTTGAGCTTGCCTGGTTCGTCGCCGACGATCTCGCGATAGGTCGCGGCACTCGCCAGTGCCTGCGCCCGGGCGGCGCTCAGCGATGCCACGGCGGCGGCCCGCGAAGCATCGGCCTGCGCGACGTCCGTACGCGTGCCTTCACCAACTTCGAAACGCGAACGCGCCGCGCGCGCCGTTTCGGTGAGGAATTGCAGGTTCTGCTCGGTCAGCACTGCAATCTGGCGGTCGCGAATCACATTCATATACGCCTGGGCGGCGCTGAACAGGGTGTTCTCTTCGGTGTTGCGCAGGCTTTCGACCGAAGCGCGAACCTGTGATTCGGCGGCAGCGACATTGTTCCTGGTCTGAAAGCCGTCGAACAGCGTCTGATTGATCTGGACACCAAAATTGCCGGTGGTCAGCCGTACGCTCCGATCCGCACCGGTGAGATGGCTGCTGGAGTAGTCGATTGTCGCCGAGCCGTTGATGGTCGGACGCCAGCCCGATTTGGCGATGGCGACGCTCTCATCGGTAATGCGAACGCCGGCGCGGGCCGAATTCAGCGAAGAATTGTACTGATAGGCCTTTGCGAGCGCGCCTGAGATGGTTTCCGCCGAAGCGGCAAGTGGGGACAGCATGGTCGCCGAAACGAGGACGGCGGTGAAAAGTGACTTTCGTACAGACGGCACGGTTAAACCCTCATTCGTTTTCCATGGGAACTGCGCCGCACCGGCTTCTCATCGTGATCAGCCGCCGCCGCGTGTTCGATGTTCCCTGCTGCTCAGCCCCAAAGTGCCCCCAGTTTGCGGATAGCAACGATTGTTCAAATGCAAGCGACCATGACAATGCCTCTGCTGCAAGGCAAAATCATTCAAAACTCGAAAGCATGAATACGTTCGAATCCCGGTAGTGGCTTAATTGCCGCATTAAACGCGCGTCTTCCGGTTACAACCCCCCCGGCCTTAAAAAAAAGTCGGGCCAGGCCGGAATTACCTTGACCTTCAACGGCGACGAGTCGGCCGCCTTCGGCAAGCTGGTCGAGCAGCGGCACTGGGACTTCCGCGACGCTGCCGCCGACGAAGATGACGTCATAAGGCGCCTGGGCGGCATGCCCTTGTGGCAACGCCCCCTGCACAACCGTCACATTGCTGCAGCCAAGCGACGATAGCGTCGTTCTGGCGGTTTCCGCCAGCGCCGAATCGCTTTCGAGCGCCACCACGGACCTGGCCAGCCGCGACAGGATAGCCGAAGCGTAACCCGTGCCGCAGCCGACATCGAGCGCCGAGTCGGTCGACTTGATCTCAGCCAGTTGGATGAGCTTGGCCAGCGGCGAGGGTTCCATCAGGTAGCGCGCGCCGTCCGCGCCGGTGGCAATGCGGATGTCCTCGTCGATGTAAGCGAGATCGCGCTGGGCGGCGCCAACAAAAGCCTCTCGTGGCACGACGAGCATGGCCTCGAGCAGCGGCGCGCTGGTCACATCGGTGGTGCGAACCTGGCCATCGACCATCTTGACGCGAAGCTCGGAGAAATCAGCGCTCATGTTCCAACCAATCCGCTTGCCGCGCCAGAACCGCGGTTCATTACGTCAGGAACTTCAGGCCCCCTACGCTTGCTGCGCGGGGGCCCGGGCATTGGAGGCCTCGCCCGGAATCGAACCGGGGTGCAAGGATTTGCAGTCCTCTGCGTAACCACTCCGCCACGAGGCCTCGTTGCTCCCGGCGTTCCACCCGGTTCCAATAGGTTGCGGCGAAAATGCCGTCAAGCGGCCACCGTGCATTCCGATCGGTTTCCCTGTGCGCCGATCCGGGCAGACCCTGTCAAATCGTCAGGCCCCAAGTCCACAGCTACATTAGATGATTCTCAAGCATAGCCTGCCGCAGGAAAAACCCTTCAACGGTTCGCGCGTTGAGCACGGCAGGAGACAAGGCCATGCGCCAGGCAATGGAGATGATAGCCAAGAATGCTCCGCCAGCCCCTGT
Organism: Mesorhizobium sp. M1050; assembly: GCF_040318715.1. Taxonomy (NCBI): domain Bacteria; kingdom Pseudomonadati; phylum Pseudomonadota; class Alphaproteobacteria; order Hyphomicrobiales; family Phyllobacteriaceae; genus Mesorhizobium; species Mesorhizobium sp. M1050. Next base: position 67,903 of record NZ_JAMYMV010000010.1, read on the forward strand.
CCTGAGCGCGGTGCGGAGAGTTTTTGCACTACGCCACTGACAGGGCCTGTCCATTGAAGGCGCGGGCAAAGGGCAAAGCTTGCCTCAGCCGCGGCGATTCTCATGCAGATCCGTGAAGCAAGGGCCCGCTGAGGTGTGCCCACGCCATGTCAATCCGGCCGACGCCGCCGTTCCCACCAGACGACAAAGCGTCGGCGGTGGCGCCGCACCATGGCGAACTCATAGGAAAGCACCAGCAATCCGAGCGGGACCATCCAGAAACCGAGTATCGGCAGGAACCCGAGGATGCCGCCGATGGTCAGCAGGACACCGATGGTGATTCTGAGCCCGCGCGAGCGCGGCATTTTGAACTCGCGCCCGAAAACTGAGATTTTGCGCGCCGGCATGTGGTTATCTTGTGCTGTCATCGTCTCGAAAGATTGACCCGTTTTGATCGTTCAGAAGCATCAGCGAACCCAAGCGCGGCCGCCGCTTTCGGTTCGGTGTCCCTGCCAAGACTGCTAATATGAGGGCATCTCTCGACGATTGCGAGAAACGCCTGTGCGAAAAAGCCTCGGAAAAATGCGAATTGCTTCTTTGCAAAGCCGAAAAGGGCAGCTATACGCTGCGCAACTCGCATAAGAGCCTCCGTTCCCCGGTAGCTCAGTGGTAGAGCAACCGGCTGTTAACCGGTTGGTCGCTGGTTCGAATCCGGCCCGGGGAGCCAATCTTTTTAAGCACTTAACCAAATTTCTTAGGTCGGCAAATTTGCCGATGTTCTGTGCTGGGCTGCGTTTCGGGCTACATCTGCAGGGGGAGCAAATGAAAACGTCAACACTCGTGTTTTTGTTGGCAGTCGTTTGTGCTGGGATTTCGATGTGGACGGATCAGCCAATCATGGGTTCTTCATTGTTGGACAGGTCCTCTACTGGCGGACTCACATCCTAGAAGTGAAAATCAACCGTCTGCTCGATGAGCGAGGGGCTTTTCGTAGCGGACTACGAGCTGAATAAAAAGGCCCGCCACCGTGAGGCAGCGGGGCTAGTTCGGGAGGAGTGTCGGGCATCCCCTTTGCCCGCGAAACAACGGTACGCCTCACTTAGCTGGATAATAAGCTCGCGCCGGTTGAAGCTCAGTATATTCCAGCTGCGTGACTTTTCTGCCACAAGATAAAGAAAGCCCGCCACCATCGGCAGCCATTCCTGCAAGTTTGCAGGTTTGACCAGTTCGCCTTCTGGCGGACCATCTCGGAAAAATAGGACCGGAACTCCGCGCCCAGCTCTGGCGACAAGCGAAACGAAAGTCCGCCGCTGGAGTCTTCGGTCCGATGGACCAGATCATATCGCCGTTCGCGGGATCGACCGTCGGGACGATGGACTCGAGGCGCTCGGCTCTCTCCATGTAGACGGCGATGTTTCCCTTCATAGCCGCATCAGTACGGTCTGATCAGTCGGATCGTCGCGCCACCTGATTTGTTCGCGGTCGTTGTCCGGCTCGGAGTCGCCGCCTTCCTCGTCGTCGCAGTCGTCTTGCTCGCGGTCGTCGCACTGCCCAAGGGCACCCGTCACAGACCGCCAGCTCCGCCACCAGCCCAAATGACTATCTGGGAAAGATCGGCGATGTCGCCATAGATCTTCGAACCTTTGACGAGAAAACACTTGTCCCCCAGGACTTCGGCGAGTGAGCTTGACGCGGTGCAAACCGGCAGGTTCACCTTATGGCCCTTGGCATCGGCATAGCTGATGCTGATCGCGAGGATAGCGAGTACGAGAGTCGTCTTGCTCATATTTAGCCCCTAGAGCCAGCAGGCCCATTGGGCGGCAAAACCGGGTTGCCGCCCTTTGCCTTGCCATTAGGTGGAGCGGGGGTTTAAGTCGCGCCATCCCTCGATTGGATGACGAGGGCTCATCTATATTAGCTATCACTTAACGAAGCCGCCGCCCGCGCCAGAAATCCCTGGAGGCTCATCGGGCTCTAGCCCGGATATCTCACACAGTTGAAGTGCGTCACGGCCTGACAGTCGTTCACGTCGATGTTGGCGATCGTTCCGGTGTTGACGAGGATAGCCCCTAGATAGGTCAAGCTGTGTCGCAGCAAGTGGAACGTGCGGGCCATGTCGCCGAAGGAGTGCCACCTCGAACACAGGTCCTCGAGAGGCTTCGCAGCGTTCGTGTCCTAGCTGTCGAGACCCCAAAGTTCCGGGTTGCGTTTGAAATACTCAGTTAGCATTTCGGTGAGCACCCTGACTTTCCGCGTGGGATGCTGACCCGGCGGGCGGACGACATACGCGGCCGCCGGAGGTACCGGATAGCGTGTCATGATCGGGACCAGCGTGCCGGAGGCCACGTATTCATGTGTGATGCAATCGGCGAGCCAGGCGATGCCGAGACCTGCCGCCGCCGCGGCGGCAAGCGCCGTAGCGCTATCGGCCTTGAACCTGCCCTGCGGCTGAACCGTGACAACCTTGCCATTATCCATGAACTGCCAGGTTTCTGTTCCCTGCATGAGGGCCTGATGGGTGACGAGTTCGTCCAGGGTCTCAGGTGAACCGTGCGCTTCGATATAGTCCGGGCTGGCGACAAGCTTGCCATGGAACGGCCCGACGCGCTTCGCGATCAGGTTGGAGTCCTGAAGGTAGCCAACCCGGATCGCGCAATCGAAACCCTCGGCGATGAGATCGACGAAGCGATCGCTGTAGGAGGTATGAATGTGAAGCTGCGGGTGCTGGCGCGCCATCTCCGCGAGCACCGGGGCGAAGTGGGTTGGGCCGAAAGTAAGCGGCATGGCAACCCTCAGGCGGCCGCGCAGGTCACCGGTGGGGAGGATCGTTTCCCTTGCGGTGTCGATCTCGGCGCTGGCCCGGGCCGCATGGTCCCTGAACGTGATCCCCGCTTCCGTAAGCGCCGCGCCGCGGGTCGTTCGTGCAAGAAGCTGGACGCCAAGTTCCGCTTCAACCCGAAAGAGCCGCCGACTGACGATTGACTTGGAGACGCCGAGCCGGCGCGCGGCGGCCGATACGCCCCCTGCATCGGCCACTGCGACGAATGTCTGTAGATCTTCTATGTCCAATTCAGCGTTCCTCGTTTCGCGACACAGCTTGCCTGATTATGGCACTACCGCATCACCAAAAGGAACGGCAAATTGCGTCCAGGCAACGTCGCCCGCTGGCGCATGTCTCCCGTGAACCCATTGCCGTCCATGGCGGCAGAGAAAGGAAGTCTTGATGACCCCTCGTAACGGCCTTGATTCGCTTCTTCGTCCTGAAGACTCGGTCCTCGTACTGATCGATCACCAACCTTACCAGCTCGCAAACCTGAACAGCCACGATCCGCACATGGTGGTCAACAACACGACCGCGCTGGCGAAGCTAGCAAAAGCTTTCAATGTTCCGACCATTCTCACCAGCGTGATCGCGGCGCGCGGTGGACTTCTCTTCAAGCAGATCACCGATGTATTTCCGGACCAGGAGGTCATCGATCGCACCTGGGTGAACACCTGGCAGGACGAGAATGTGGTGAACGTCGTCAAGGCGACCGGCCGCAAGCAGCTGATCATCGCCGGTCTGTGGACCGAGGTCTGCGTCGCAATGCCTGTGATCCAGGCCGCCGGCGAAGGTTGGGATGTGACCGTTATCACCGATGCGTCGGGCGGGATTTCGAAGGAGTCTCACGAAGTTGCCATCCAGCGAATGATCGCGGCCGGCGCGAACGTGATGACCGTGATGGCGCTCGCTGGCGAATGGCAACGCGATTGGGCGCGCACCGAGCATGTCGAGGAGCTGACCGAGATTCTCATCCAGCACTTCGGCGGCAGCGGCATCGCGTATCTTTGGGAGCAGCAGCTTCTCAACACGCCAGTAGCCGGCTGATCCCGGCCGGCATGGCGAGCGAAGCAGACGGTTAACACACGGCCCCAAACGCGACAGGTCAAGCGGCCTTCGGTAGGACGGCACGATAGCGGCCGTAACCCGCCTTCACGAACAGTTCCACGTCGCACATCCTGGATAGATAGCATCGGGGGATCCCGGTGGCCGTGAGTTCAGCTGTACGCACCTCGCCCCGCTCTCGCGGCAGAGCGACGGCCCGCTCCCTGAGCATCAGTGTCGTAGGGCTTCGACGCGGCCCGGTCACGTTTGCGCATTTTCGTCGAATGTGGCGCATTCTGGCGCAGGGTGATGGCGAATTCACATTTCTCAGCTTCATCGACTCCGGGGAGCCATTTCAATCAAAACTGCGAGCGCCGCCTGCTCGCAGTTGGACTTCAGCCCTCTCCTTCCAGTGCAAGCGTCTTCAGGAGTTTAATCTTGGCGACATTTTTCCCGTCAAGATAGTCGGCTCTGGAATTTCAACCGAAAAAAGAGCTATGATGACCTTGGCATTCGCCGGGACCAGCTTCGCGTCCTCCAGAATGCCGGGGAGGAACGGGACATGGCCGTAGCGCTTGTACTCGTTTTGATTGTAGTGGGCTCGGTGCTGTTTCACCTGCTGAGCCCATGGTGGTGGACGCCGATTGCCTCGAACTGGGGCTATATCGACAACACCATCATCATCACCTTCTGGATTACCGGCGTCGTCTTCGCCGCCGTGGTCCTATTCATGGCCTATTGCGTCTTCCGCTTCCGTCATCGGGAAGGGAACCGGGCCGCCTACGAGCCGGAGAATAAGCGGCTCGAATCCTGGTTGACGATCGTCACAGCGGTCGGGGTCACGGCGTTGCTGGTTCCCGGCCTGTTCGTCTGGAGCCGGTTCGTCAACGTCCCAAGCGACGCAACGGAGGTCGAAGTCGTCGGCCAGCAGTGGCAGTGGAGTTTCCGTCTGCCCGGCAAGGACGGCAAGCTTGGCACATCCGACACCCGCGACGTCACCACCGACAATCCGCTGGGCGTGATCGCCAGCGATCCCAATGGTCAGGACGATGTCCTGGTCGAAGCGGCTGATCTGCATTTGCCGGTCGGCAAACCGGTCAAGATGCTGCTCCGATCGATCGATGTGCTGCATGATTTCTATGTGCCGGAATTCCGCGCCAAGATGGACATGATCCCCGGCTCGGTCACCTATTTCTGGTTCACCCCGACCAAGACCGGAACCTTTCAGGTCCTGTGCGCCGAACTTTGCGGCCAGGGGCATCCCTTGATGCATGGTGTGGTCGTGGTCGACACGCAGCAGGACTACCTGGCCTGGTTTGGCCAGCAGCAGACTTTCGCGCAGTTGTCGGCGCCCCAGCAAACGGGCGCGGCAGACAACGCTCCGGGGAAGACTATGGCGCCGGGCAAGACGATAGCGCCAGGTTTGAAAATTGCAGCAAAGCTCGAAACGGTCGGGTCTCGCTGAAAAGGACGCGGAGGTGTTCCTATGGTCGACATCACACCTGCAGATGGCATCCCCCCGGCCGAAGTCGCGGAAGTGGAACTTTACCATCCGCACAGTTGGTGGACGAGATACGTCTTCTCGCAGGACGCCAAGGTCATAGCCATCCAGTATTCGGCGACGGCAACGGGAATCGGCCTGGTCGCCCTGGTGCTATCCTGGCTGATGCGGCTGCAACTCGGCTTCCCCGGCACGTTCGACTTCATCACCCCGGAAGCCTACTACCAGTTCATCACCATGCACGGCATGATCATGGTGATCTACCTGCTCACCGCCCTCTTCCTCGGCGGCTTCGGCAACTATCTGATCCCGCTGATGGTCGGCGCGCGCGACATGGTTTTCCCCTATGTCAACATGCTGAGCTACTGGATCTACCTGCTCGCCGTGCTGGTCCTGGTGTCGAGCTTCTTTGCACCGGGCGGACCGACGGGCGCCGGCTGGACGCTCTACCCGCCACAAGCCATCATGAGCGGCACGCCGGGCGGCCAGGACTGGGGCATCATCCTGATGCTCTCCTCGCTGATACTGTTCATCATCGGTTTCACGATGGGCGGCCTGAACTATGTGGTGACGGTGCTGCAGGGCCGCACGCGCGGCATGACGATGATGCGCCTGCCGCTGACCGTCTGGGGCATCTTCACAGCGACCGTCATGGCGCTGCTTGCCTTTCCGGCGCTGTTCGTCGCCTGCGTCATGATGCTGCTCGATCGCGTCCTCGGCACCAGCTTCTTCATGCCGGCGATCTCCGAGATGGGCGAGCAACTGCAGCACAATGGCGGCAGCCCGATCCTGTTCCAGCACCTGTTCTGGTTCTTCGGCCATCCCGAGGTCTACATCGTGGCGTTGCCGGCCTTCGGTATCGTCTCCGACCTGATCAGCACTCATGCACGCAAGAACATTTTCGGCTACCGGATGATGGTTTGGGCCATCGTCGGCATTGGCGCGCTGAGCTTCGTGGTCTGGGCGCACCACATGTATGTCAGCGGCATGCACCCCTATTTCGGTTTCTTCTTCGCCACCACGACGCTGATCATCGCCATTCCGACCGCCATCAAGGTCTACAACTGGGTGCTGACCTTATGGCGCGGCGACATCCATCTCACCATACCTATGCTCTTTGCCCTGGCCTTCATCGTCACCTTCGTCAATGGTGGGCTGACCGGGTTATTTCTTGGCAATGTCGTCGTCGATGTTCCGCTGTCCGACACGATGTTCGTCGTCGCCCACTTCCATATGGTCATGGGTGTCGCCCCGATCCTCGTGGTTTTTGGCGCGATCTATCATTGGTACCCGAAGGTCACCGGGCGGATGCTCAACGAAATGCTGGGCCGGTTCCATTTCTGGGTCACCTTCCTCGGCGCCTACCTGATTTTCTTCCCCATGCACTACCTCGGCCTGATGGGCGTGCCGCGGCGCTATGCTGAACTGACCGACATGACTGTCATGACCGAGTCAGCCCACCACCTGAACTCGTTCATCAGCATCATGGCGTTCATCGTCGGCTTCGCTCAGATGGTGTTCCTGTTCAATCTCATCTGGAGCATCCGCCATGGCCGCGAGGCTGGCGGCAATCCGTGGCGGGCCACGACCCTCGAATGGCAGACGCCGCAAACACCGCCGGCCCACGGCAATTTCGGCAAGGACCTGCCGATCGTCTATCGCTGGGCCTATGATTACAGCGTGCCGGGCGCCAAGGAGGATTTCATTCCGCAGAACATGCCGGGCTCCTTCGGCCCCTCGAGGGAGCCGGCATGAGCGTCATCATAGTCTTCCTGTTCGTCATCGCCGGCTTTGCCGGATGGTGGCTTTCACATCAGGGGCTGATGTCGAAGCCATGGCTCGAGCAAGGTCTGGCCGGGGATTTTGTCGCCCTCGACCGGTCGGCGCTACCCACCGCCAAAATCGGCCTCGGTGTCTTCCTCGCCGTTGTCGGCTGCCTGTTCGCGCTCTTCACCAGCGCGTATTTCATGCGGATGGCGGTGTCGGACTGGCAGCCGCTGCCGCTGCCGCGGCTGCTCTGGCTCAACACCGGCGTGCTGGTCCTGAGCAGCATTGCCCTGCAATGCGCCACGGTCGCGGCGCGCAGGGGCCAGATCGACATGGTCAGGCTCGGCCTCGCCACGGCCGGGCTCACGGCGCTTGCCTTCCTGATCGGACAGCTCATGGCATGGCGGCAGCTGACCGCCGACGGCTATTTTCTGACCTCCAATCCGGCCAACAGCTTTTTCTACCTGATCACCGGCATGCATGGCCTGCACATACTGGGCGGGCTGGTGGGCCTCGGCAGAACAACCGCCGGCGCCTGGAACGCAGCGCGGCCCGAACGGCTTCGCCTCAGTGTCGAGTTGTGCGCCATGTACTGGCATTTCCTGCTCTTCGTCTGGCTCGCCGTCTTTGCCCTACTGGCCGGCTGGGCCGCGACGTTCATCGACATTTGCCGACAGTTGCTGACCTAAGGGATCAAACGAATGGCAGAGACACTCACGCATACCCAGACGGAGCCACGGCCCTCAGGCTGGCAAGGCATTGCCGCCGACTGGTCCTCGGATCAGCGGGCGTTCAAGAACGTGTCCTGGGGCAAGGCCATGATGTGGATCTTCCTGCTCAGCGACACCTTCATCTTCGGCTGCTTCCTGCTCTCCTACATGACGGCTCGCATTTCGACACGCGTGCCGTGGCCCAATCCGAGCGAGGTCTTTGCGCTTCGTATCGGCGGCTCGGATATCCCGCTGATCCTTATTGCGATCATGACCTTCGTGTTGATCTCAAGCAGCGGAACAATGGCCATGGCCGTCAATTTCGGTTATCGCCGCGACCGCCGCAAGACAGCAATCCTGATGCTTCTGACCGCGGCACTCGGCGCGACCTTTGTCGGCATGCAAGCCTTCGAATGGACCAAGCTGATCACCGAAGGGGTACGGCCCTGGGGCAACCCCTGGGGCGCCGCACAATTCGGATCGACTTTCTTCATGATCACCGGTTTCCACGGCACCCATGTGACGATCGGGGTGATCTTCCTGATCATCGTGGCGCGCAAGGTATGGCGCGGAGATTTCGACACTGGGCGACGCGGCTTCTTCACCAGCCGCACGGGGCGCTATGAGAATGTCGAGATCATGGGGCTGTACTGGCACTTCGTCGATCTGGTCTGGGTATTCATCTTCGCATTCTTTTATCTTTGGTGAGAGGCAGGCTTGGTGAGAGGAAAAAATGGCTGAAGCAACCGCAAACGGCCTCGGGCAACACGCACTTCACGCTGCGCATGAAGCGCCGGCCGCCGTCGCCCATGCCGACGCGCATCAGGAACATCCGATCAAACTCTATCTGGTGGTCTGGGCATGGCTGTTCATCCTCAGCACGTGCTCCTACCTGGTCGATTATTTCGGCCTTCACGGCTATCTCAGATGGTCGCTGATCCTGATCTTTATGATCCTCAAGGCAGGGCTGATAGTCGCCGTCTTCATGCACATGGCTTGGGAACGGCTGGCGCTGGCCTATGCGATCATCCTGCCGCCGATACTGGTGCTGGTGTTCGTGACAATGATGGTCCTCGAATCGGATTATACACTTTCCACCCGGCTGACGTTTTTCGGGTCTGGGCCCTGACGCCCAATCCGGAGTGCCATGGCATTCTGGTCAGGACCCACGCATCCGGCGTGTGTCCAGTTCGGTGGCCGGCGCCTTGAAACAATCGGCAACTGGCCCATTTTGTTAGAGCATGATCCCGAAAAGGGGATCCGGTTTTTGCTCCACCGATCTTCGTTTCGAAAAAGATCTTGCTCGAACAACAAGAGAGCCGATCCCGACTTTCGGAACAGAACAGGCTCTGACATCGGAAACGACATAAGCGGGATGATTGCCGTCGTTTCCCGATGCGTCGCAAACTCCGGCAAGGGAGGCCAAGATGACGATCGCGAACAGACTGAAGGACTTCATCGACGGCAAGGGAATTCCCTACGACACCGTCGCTCATCATCGCACTTCGACAAGCAGGCAGGCGGCAATAGCCGCGCATGTGCCCGGCAGCATCATGGCGAAATCCGTGGTCGTTCACCACGAGCTTGGCTATGCAGTGGCCGTGGTTCCGAGCACCCACAGGATCGAGCTCGGCACATTGCAAGACGTCATGGACAAGCGTCTCGGACTCGCCTCCGAAGACGAGATGGCTTCGCTCTTCGGCGATTGCGACACCGGCGCGATCCCGCCGATCGGCGCGGCCTACAATGTGCCAGTGATCGTCGATGAAAGCCTTGGCGACGCCACCGACGTCTACTTCGAAGGCGGCGACCATAAAACGCTGGTGCATGTCAGCGGCAAGGATTTCCGCAACCTGACGATGGGTGCCTACCAGGCCCGCTTCAGCCACGCCGCTTACTGACGGCTTCGATCATCCCGCACCGCACTCTCGCCGGCGCGGGATGGGGCAGAACGTTCTCAACTCGCCGATCTGGAGGGCGGCTCCACGACCTTGCGGTAGACATGCCAGGTGGCGTGACCGAGAATCGGCAACACGACGGCCAGCCCGGCGAACACCGGCAGCGAGCCGATGATCAGGGCGACGGCGACAATCAGCCCCCAGACAGCCATGGTGATTGGGTTCGCCAGCACCGCGCGCACCGAGGTGTGGATGGCCTCGTAAGCGCCGACGTCGCGGTCGAGCAACAATGGGAAGGCGATGACCGTTGTGCACAACACGACCGCAGCGAAGACGAAGCCGATGGCGTGACCCAGGATGATCAGCGTCCAGCCACGTCCGGTGGCGAATATTTCGTTGATGAAGCCGGATATCGATGCCGGCGGTGCCGGGCCGAAGAGATACTGGTAAAATAGCTGGGCGGTCAAAAGCCATGTGATGAAGATTGCCAGCAGCATGATCCCGACCGCCGCGATGGCCGGGAGCGCCGGAGAATTCCTGACCTCGAAAGCGTGCCTCCAGGAGGTGTCGAGTCTGGCTTCCCGTCTGCGGCTGATTTCATAGAGACCTATCGCCGCAAAAGGGCCAATCAGCGCAAAACCGGAGACGAGCGGAAACAACAACGGCAACGCATTGGCACCCGACGTCCAGACGGCGAGAACGACTCCCACCAGCGGATAGATCAGGCAGAGAAAGACGATGTGCGACGGCTTGACCATGAAATCGTCGACGCCACGCTTGAGCGCGTCGAAAAGGTCGGAAACACCGATTTTTCGAATTTTGGTGTGCTCCAGCGTATCGCTGGCGCCTGCTATCACATGAAAACTTGTCATGACCGTTCCTCCAGAGCGGGTCCGGTAAGGTCGCGGTTTCACGGTGCTGCCGTTCTACATGACTGGCCACGCAAAACCGCGACCTGCACCGCAACCAACATACTCTTTTGCCAGGGACTTGTCGCCCTTTGTCGGAAGAACTTGTCGGAAGAACTCCGCCGGCTAGCTCTGATGGGTCTTTTCCGATATTCTCACACAGCGCCGCGCGTCCTTTTTTTGGGGCGCGCAAAGGACGCTGTACCGCGTTGGCTGGCGCATGATCCTTGCCGAAAATCGATTCCGATTTTCAAGGTTCATGCGACGAGTCAAAGGTGAATGCCATGGACGGAAGGACGCTTCTCATACTCGGCCTTGGCATAGTCGCCCTGCTGATCCTGGGATTCTGTGCAATACCATCGTGATCGCCGAGCCGGTCCTGGCAATTACCGACCTCTCGCTCGTCAAGTATTCCAAGAACGGCGGTCAGGCCGTCAACCTGGCATGAACGCCCGCATTGCGATGGTGTCGGCAAGCAGCATGGCAAAGATCGCAAAAAGATAGAAAATCGAGAAGGCGAACAGCGCCTTCGCAGTCTTCATCTCCGCGTCTGGAGCGGCCAGGACCTTCCAGGCGTGCCAGATGAAACCTGCGCCCAATGCAGCCGAAACAAGTCCATAAAATACGCTCGCGAATCCAGCCGCCCAGGGCAGCACGCCGATTGGCGCCAAGAGCAGAGAATAGGCGAGTATCTGTTTTCTGGTCGACGCCTGGCCGGCCACGTTTGGCATCATCGGGATGCCGGCAGCTGCGTAGTCGCCGACCTTGAACAACGCGAGCGCCCAAAAATGCGGCGGCGTCCACAGAAAGATGATCAGGAACAGGATGACGCTTTCGATGCCGATCGCGCCAGTGGCGGCCGCCCAGCCAATGACAGGAGGAAGGGCACCTGCCGCGCCGCCGATGACGATGTTCTGCGGCGTCGAGCGCTTCAGCCACATCGTATAGATGACGACGTAGAAAAAGATGGTGAAGGCCAGCAGCGATGCGGCAAGCCAGCCAACTAGAACGCCGAGCGTCATGACCGAAAGCGCGGAAAGCACCAAGCCGAAGCCGAGCGCTTCACCCGGCGTGACGCGGCCCGACGGAACCGGCCGTTTTGATGTGCGCGACATCAGCGCGTCGATATCGGCGTCGTACCACATGTTGAGGGCCCCGGCCGCTCCTGCTCCGATCGCAATCGCACCGATTGCAATCATGGCGATGACCGGATTCATCGCGCCAGGCGCCGCCATCAGGCCAACGAAAGCAGTGAATACTGCAAGCGCCATGACCCGCGGCTTCATAAGCGTGAAGAAATCACCCGCCGTCGCTTCCGAAAGGCGGATGCCGGTATCCTTGATGCGGCTTTCCCTAGTCGACATCGCAGACCGATGGAAGCAGGCAACCCAATGCAAGTCGCTCAAAAGCGGACGCGACGCGCATTAGGCCACGATCCCGAACTGAAGGCGCGGGCGTGCAAAAACTGGAACACGGTTTTTGCTCACGTTGCCCTCCGGTCCGGATAGACCACGACAGGACAAGCGGTTAGCCATATTGCGGAGGAGCCACGTCACTTGGAGAACGTTTTCAGATAGGCAATGACGTTGGCCACGTCTGCATCGTTCTTGAGGCCGGGAAACGCCATCTTGGTTCCTTTGACCATGGCTTTGGGATCGTGAAGATAGGTGGTCAGTGTTGGCTCGTCCCATTTGACGCCTGATTTGCCGGCCGCAATCATGGCATCAGAATATTTGAAATCCGGATGCGTACCGGCGGTCCGGCCGATGACGCCGTGCAGCGATGGTCCGATCTTGTTCTTATCCTCGTCTGCGATGTGGCAGACCTTGCATTTGGTGAAGACCTTCTCGCCAGCCGCAGCGTCCTGAGCCTGCGACGGATTGGCGGCGAAGGTTGCAACGGACACGACGGCGAAAAATGCGACCAAGCGCATGACTTTTTCCTCCCTATCGTCAAATGTGCCTGAGACGATCCGCACATGCCGGTACCAACAGAAATGCGCCTTTCACGGCAGTACAGATTGTCCGCTTCTCCCATATGGATTGCGACACCTATATAGCACGGAATCTGGCCGGCAGGTAGAAGAGGCTTACCGTCCAAAGGTTTAGGCGGTCTGCAGCATAGCGAGCGAAACCGCGCGTTCCTCAATTTCGGTTTCGGAGTGCGCTCGTCGATGATGTCGCGACGCCAGGCCTCCGCGCTTTCACCAGAGCAGGCATATGCCCTGCCTTGGCTTCTGCGATCTCGTCAGGATTTCTTCTCGCCGTTTGGATTGGGCACCGGTGCCTCTCGCACGTCTCGCGGTGGCGGTTCGACATGTTCAAGTTCTGACGGTGCTTTTTTGTCGCGATGGACAGGTAGCTCCTTCGGTTCGGGGCTCGGTGGCGGTTCCTTGATCGTGTTGGACATGATCCAGTTAACCGGATCGCCGGTCTCTTGTTCCCGTCAGGAGCTTAAAAACTGGAAGCCGGAGGAACCGGGGGCGTTGAAGAGCGTTCTGTCGCATGCTCAAGAAAATCGCCCTCGCCGCCGTGTTGGTCCAGGTTGCCGCCTTTTCGGCTCTCATAACCCAAACGATCCTTTTTGCGTCCGCGGCCACCCAAGCTGCCAGTACGCAGCCCAGCGATCCTGTTGCTGTCACCGGGGAAGGATGCGCCAAGGCGACGCCCCAAGATTCCCGATCTGAAATATTTCCAATCCAAAACACGCCCGATCATTGCCTTAAGCGAATTGAGCCGAGGAAGCTTATCACGACGACCTTGATTATCGCCGGGCAACAATAGCCCAGACTTGGATCGATCTTCCAAGGCTCAGGCAGCCCACCACCAGCCCTTCACCCGTCGGCGCTGGCCATCTCTCCTCATCGCCAATCCACCCAATTTAAGTCAGGGCGCTGTGCTTGAAAGCGCAACGATCTCTGCTACTTGCGACGCGGGGCTTGTGCATTTGGGTTCGACAAAAATTGGCAATGACTTCCGTGAATATGGAATGTCCGCACTGTCACGGCAGCGGCAGGATATTCGACTGTTCCAAATGGTATGCGTCAAACGGCCATTGCTGCCCGCAAGGCACCCATCGGATCGGTTGCCCCGGAAAGACGATCGCATGCTCGGGATGTGCCGGCCTGGGGACGCTGGCAGAATCTGTGCTGAGTGCCGTCGCGTAGCCCTCGATCGGATCGCATGACGAGCGCGGCTCCGACGCGTCCGGACTATCTTACTCCGGTGGTGGTTCTTCAGGTGGTGGCGTCAAAACTGTGATGTCCATTCTGGCGATCTTGGATGCCGCGCGACCTTGCGCACCAGAATCCACGTCGCCGCTTGCGGCAACCATGATTTTGGCGAGATGTCCAACGGCGTCCGCGCTGCGGCCTGGCGAAAATTCTTCGCTCGTTTCCGGCTTTCCCACCGCTGTCTGTTTTTCCGATACTTGCCGATGTTGATTTGCAATTGCGGCGATCATTCGAACCTCCTGTTGCAACACCCGAATATTATATTAGCGCTGGCTGTTGTGAGGCTGACCTGGCAAGTCCGCCGGCAGTCAGGAGGCGTGAAGACAGCGCTACCTTGCGTGCATCTGACCACCGCGCAATGCTGGCGCCAAGGGGAGAGAATCATGCGAAAAATTCTGGTGTCGGGGCTGCTGCTCGCGGCGGCCTTTTCCGTAAATCCGGCTCGGGCGCTGGACAGCAGCGGAGCGCCCGTCGTGGTGACGCCACTGGCATCGCGCACGACGACCGCGTCCGGTCAGCCGATCATGCTGCCGCAGAAGAACGTGCAGGTGCTGGTGTCGACCTATGACATCGCGCCAGGCGCGACTTTACCGGTTCACAGACATCCCTTCCCGCGCTACGCCTATGTCCAGGCTGGAACGCTGAAGGTCACCAATGTCGAGACCGGCAACAGCAACACCTACAAATCAGGCGATTTCATTATCGAAATGATCGGTCAGTGGCATCAGGCCACCAATATCGGTGATATCGAGGTCAAGCTACTGGTCATCGATCAGGTCGAGGAAGGCGCCAAGAATACGGAACTGCGCCAGTAGCGGCCAAGGCGATATCCGCGCCCAGATGTCAGGAGGTGTGCCGCGCGTCACAGTGCACCGCCCCACCCCCGTGCAAGGCTAGCCCCAACTACCGACCATCTGCCTCGTGGTGGCGTTCAGCCGGTTGAAGGCGTTGATGAGCGCAATCTGGATGACCAACGCGGCCAGCGCCTTTTCATCATAATGCCGGGCGGCCTCGTCCCAGACATCGTCCGGTACCGCGTCCGGCCGGTCGGCGAGCCGTGTGCCGGCTTCAGTCAGCGCAAGGGCCGCGCGTTCGGCGTCGGTGAAGTAAGGCGTCTCCCGCCATGCCGCCAGGGCAAAAATGCGCTCGTCCTTTTCGCCGGCCTTCTTCAACTCGCGGGAATGCATGTCGACGCAGACGGCGCAGTTGTTGATCTGGCTGGCGCGCAGATGGATGAGCTTGCGGGTGACATAGGGCAATTCGGCTGACTCGGTCGACATGTCCAGCGCCAGCAGCGCCTGCACGGAACCGGGAATGAGCATCACCGGGTTCTTGATTCTTGCTTGCATGGTCTTTCTCCTTTGAGGTGTTCGTCGGGACGTGTTTTGCCGACCCGGATGCAAGGCATCCGAGGTTGTGAATTTGAAAGGATTGTCGGCCGCAACGCCGCGCTGCCACAGGAAACCAATAACCACATGGCTATGGGTTTACCCATAACTCAACAGTTATGAGAGTCAAGCAGGAAATGTCCGCTGGCCCAAAATGGCGGCGCTGTTCGCGCTTTCACACCAACCGGCCCAATGCTAGGGCTGGCGGCGACATCATGGATTGGATAGCCCTTGACCAGAGAAACTCGCCTGCCGCTGATCGAAATCTGTGTCGAAGGTATCGACGGCCTTCTGGCAGCACAGGCTGCCGGCGCCGACCGGGTCGAACTGTGCGCCAGCCTCATTGAAGGCGGCATCACGCCGAGCCTCGGCACCGTGCGCGCCGCCCTAGACCAGGCGACCGTGCCATTCCACGTCATGGTGCGGCCGCGCGGCGGGGATTTTCTCTACAGTGAGAACGAGTACGCATCGATGCTCGCCGATGTCTCGGCGCTGCGCGACCTCGGCGTACCCGGCGTGGTGTTCGGCTGCCTGAACGGCGACGGCACCATTGACGAGGCGCGCATGAGCGAACTGACGCAGGCTGCCGGGGCCTTGAACGTCACCTGCCACCGCGCTTTCGACATGACGCGTGACCCGGCCGAGGCGCTCGAAGCGCTGATCCGCAGCAAGGTCGGCCGCGTGCTGACCAGCGGCCAGCGTGACACCGCCATCGAAGGCTTGCCGCTGTTGGCGGATCTGGTGCGGCAGGCCGGCGATCGCATCGTCATCCTCGGCTGCGGCGGGCTCGATCTCGGCAACATTGCCGAAGTGCGCAGAAAAACCGGTCTGTCCGAAATGCATTTCGCCGCCCTCAGGGAGGTGCCGAGCGCCATGGATTATCGCAACCCCCAGGTCGGCATGGGCGGCTCCGACCTCGACCGCGAGTATCGCAACACACTGACCGACACCGACCTGGTGGCAGCCACCATCAAGGCAGCCAAGGCATGATCACAATCCCTGCCCCGATGACCCGCGTATCCGCCGAAGACGAAGCGCAGATCCTGGCGCTCAACAACGAGCATGCCGCAGAACTGTCTTGGCTCGAGCCCGAACGGCTCTCCTTCCTGCTTGGGGAAGCATTTTACGCGCGCCGCATCGGCGATCTCGAAGCGTTCATCATGACTTTTGATCAGGACGCCCGTTACGACAGTCCGAATTTCTTATGGTTCCGCGAACGCTACGAGCGCTTCATCTATGTCGACCGCGTCGTCGTCGCGGCGCAAGCGCGTGGCCGCGGTCATGCCCGCCGGCTCTATCAGGACCTGTTCGGCCATGTTGAGCGCGCCGGCCACACGCTGGTCACCTGCGAAGTCAACATCGACCCGCCGAACCCCGCCTCGGATGCCTTTCACGCCGCCCTCGGCTTTGCCGAAGCCGGCGACGCCGTGATCTATGGCGGCAAGAAAGCGGTGCGCTATTACGTCAGGTCGCTGCAGGCATAGACAGGCCGAGCGCACCGCAAAACGCCTGAACGGCTCGATTGCCTCACCAATTGCGGTTGAGCCATTCACGAGCGGGGCGCTCGATGACGTAGTAGCTGCAGAGCGCGCAGGCAAAGACGCCGGCGAGCATCAGGACCGGCGCACTGCCTTGCTCGTAGACGAATTTGTAGAACGGCTGCTGCCACAGATACAGCGAGTACGACCACAGGCCCAGCGTCGCCATCGGCCAGGAGGACAGCAATCCGGAAAAATAGCGCGGGCTGAAATCGAGCACATTGACGGCCAGAGCCAGCAGCGGGACGGCGAGGAGATAATGGATCGGCGTCGGCACCGGATCGAGGAACAGCAGAACGGCACAGATCGATGCAGCGAGCGCCACATGCTTGCCTGTCATGATCGACGGCAGCCTGCCATCGGCCTTGAGCAGGCAGATCGAAGCCGACAGCAGGATCGACGCGATGTGCACGTCGGTGCGCCAATAAGTGGTTTCGTAATCCATCCCGAGGACCCAGTACGAAACCGCGCCGTTGGCCATGGCAAGCGAGGCCAGCGCCAGGAGCAGTACGACGACGCGGGAGCGCGTTGAGACGATCACGCTGATCAGCGCCAGGATGACATAGGCATGCTCCTCGATGCAAAGCGACCAGATATGGTCGAGCGCCCCTGCCCGCGTCACCAGAATGCCGGCATAATTATACGTGAATGTCAGTGCCGTCAGCGCCGCCTTCCACTTGAAGGAGATGAACGTGCTGACGAGCGCAATCATCGCGACGATCACAAAAACCAGGAGAGCCGGGTAGATGCGGGAGAACCGGCGCTTGAAGAATTTCTTCAGCGGATAACGTTCGATGAACAGGATCTCGCCCATCAGCCGGCCGCTGAGCACGAAGAAGAATTCGACGCCCAGTACGCCGAGATTGATTCCGGGGACAGGGAAAAAATGGCCGATCAGGACCAGCCCGATTGAAAGACCACGCCAGCCGTCGAGATAGGCCAGTCTTGTTCGGGCCGGTCTGTCGGCGGCGGATCGAGACGGAACGACATGCGTCGAGGAGATGTCGGTCATGCCGATCCTTTCGCATTTAGGCATGCGAAAGGGCACGGCGGTGAACCGCGCCGACCCGGCTCGCATTCCCGCCCCAGTCCATATTGCAGTGCAAGATAAACTTGTGCAAGTGCGAGATTGCTGCGGATCAGACCGGCCGAAGGGTCGACCGCAATTGTCTCAAGCAAAGGGTTGGTGCGCGAACTGGACAACGACAGTTGCAACACACAAAAGGGGCCAATGAGGCCCCTTTCGTTGTTCGCAGCTGATCGTATCAGGCGTTGGCGGCAGCCACCGCGCGCTTGGCCATCACCGCGATCAGATTGGCGCGATAGTCGGCCGAGGCATGGATGTCGGTCATCAAATTCTTCGCCGATACCTTCACGCCATCGAGCGCCGCGACCGCGAAATTCTTGGCGAGTGCGGCCTCGATCTCCTTCGATCGGAAGACGCCGTCGTCACCTGCACCGGTAACGGCAACGCTGACGCCATCCTTGCCCTTGGCCACGAACACGCCAACGATGGCGTAGCGCGATGCCGGATTGCGGAATTTTTCATAGGCCGCCTTGGCCGGCGCGGTGAAGGTGACGGCGGTGATGATTTCGCCATCCTTCAACGACGTCTCGAACAGGCCCTTGAAGAACTTGTCGGCCGCGATCTGGCGCTTGTTGGTGACAATGGTGGCGCCCAACGCCAGCAGCGCCGCCGGATAATCGGCCGCCGGATCGTTGTTGGCGATCGAGCCGCCGATCGTCCCCTTGTGGCGCACCGCCGGATCGCCGATCAGCGATGCCATATGGGCAAGCGCCGGACAGGCCTTCTTCAGCTTCTCGTCGTTGGCGACAGCGTGATGCGTGGTGGCGGCGCCGATGGTGACCGTCTTGCCCGATACCGTGACACCCTGCAGCTCCTTGATCCGTGACAGGTCGACAAGGTCGGACGGTGCGGCGAGCCGCGTCTTCATTGCCGGGATCAATGTCATGCCGCCCGAAAGCAGCTTGGCGTCGCCCGTCTTGACCAGCTTGGCGGCATCGGCGACCGAGGCGGCACGGTGATAATTGACTGAGTACATTTGTCTTTCTCCCCTGGGTGAAAGAGCGAATAGGGAGGAACGATTAGCGAATAGGATTTGTCCCGTCGCACCGCCTTCTCTTCCCGATTCGCTACTCCCTATTCGCTATTCGCATTCAATGTTTCGTCGCGCGGATCGCTGCCCACACGGTGGACGGCGTTGCCGGCATGGCGAGATCGTTGCTGCCGATGGCGTCGGTGATGGCATTGATCACCGCCGGCGGCGAGCCGATGGCGCCGGCTTCGCCGCAGCCTTTGATGCCGAGCGGATTGCCCGGGCATGGCGTGTTCGAGGTCGAGACCTTGAACGATGGCAGGTCGCCGGCGCGCGGCATGGTGTAGTCCATGTAGCTCGCGGTCAAAAGCTGGCCGCTATCGTCATAGTGGGCGCCTTCGAGCAGCGCCTGGCCGATGCCTTGCGCAAGCCCGCCATGCACCTGACCCTCGACGATCATCGGGTTGATGATGTTGCCGAAATCGTCGGCGGCGACGAACTGGACGATCTCGGTCATGCCGGTTTCCGGGTCGACCTCGACCTCGCAGATGTAGCAGCCGGCAGGGAAGGTGAAATTCGACGGATCGTAGAACGCCGTCTCCTTCAGCCCCGGTTCCATCCCGCCCGGCAGATTATGGGCGGTGTAGGCGGCGAGCGCCATCTGGAACCACGGCACGTTCTTGTCGGTGCCGGCGACTTTCAGCGCGCCGTTCTCGATGACGATATCGCTCTCATCGGCCTCGAGCAGATGTGCCGCGATCTTTTTGGCCTTGGCTTCGACCTTGTCGAGCGCCTTGACGATCGCCGACATGCCGACCGCGCCCGAGCGCGAGCCGTAGGTGCCCATGCCCATCTGCACCTTGTCGGTATCGCCATGGACGATCGAGACGGAATCAAGCGGCACGCCGAAGCGCTCGTTGACCAGTTGCGCGAAGGTCGTCTCATGCCCCTGGCCGTGGCTGTGCGAGCCGGTCAGCACCTCGATCGTGCCGACGGCATTGACGCGCACCTCTGCCGATTCCCATAGGCCGACACCGGCGCCGAGCGAACCAACCGCAGCGGACGGCGCGATGCCGCAGGCCTCGATGTAGCAGCTCATGCCGATGCCGCGCAGCAGCCCCTTCTTGGCGGCGGCGGCCTTGCGCTTGGCAAAGCCAGCATAGTCCGACGCCTTCATTGCCGCATCGAGCGAAGCCGCATAGTCGCCGGCGTCATAGCACATGATGACCGGCGTCTGGTGCGGGAACGAGGTGACGAAGTTCTTGCGGCGCAACTCGGCGGGTGAAACGCCGAACTGTCGCGCGGCCGTCTCCATCATGCGTTCCATGACGAAGGTCGCTTCCGGCCGCCCTGCCCCGCGATAGGCATCGACGGGTGCGGTGTTGGTGTAGATCGCCTTCACATTGGCGTGGATCGCCGGGATGTTGTACTGGCCCGACAGCAGCGTCGCGTAGAGGTAAGTCGGCGTCGCCGACGAAAACAGTGACATATAAGCGCCGAGATTAGCCTTGGTTTCGACCTTGAGGCCGAGAATCTTGTGATCCTTGTCGAACGCCATTTCGGCATGGGTGTGATGGTCACGGCCATGCGCATCGGTGAGGAAACTCTCGGTGCGGTCGGCCACCCATTTGACCGGCACGCCGGTCTTCTTAGATGCCCATAGGCAGACGATCTCTTCGGGATAGATGTAGATTTTCGAGCCAAAGCCGCCGCCGACATCTGGCGCGATCACGCGCAGCTTGTTTTCCGGCGCGACGTTGTAGAAGGCGCTCATCACCAGCCGCGCCACATGCGGGTTCTGCGAGGTCGTCCAGCAGGTGTAATGATCCTCCGCCTTGTCATAGTGGCCAAGCGCCGCGCGCGGCTCCATGGCGTTGGGAACCAGCCGGTTGTTGATGATGTCCATCTTCACGACGTGGGCAGCCTTCTCGAAGGCCGCGGCCGTATCGTCGGCATTGCCGATATCCCAGTCGAAGATCAGATTGTTGTCGGCTTCCGGGTGGATCTGCGGCGCACCCTTGTCCATCGCCCTGGAGGCATCGACGACGGCCTTCAGCTCCTTGTAGGTGATCTCGACCGCCTCGGCGGCATCACGCGCCTGCCCCTTGGTCTCGGCGACGACGATCACGACCGCATCGCCGACATAACGGACGCGGTCGAAAGCCAGCGGCGACCACGCCCCCATCTTCATCGGCGAGCCGTCCTTGGAGTGGATCATCCAGCCGCAGATGATGTTGCCGATACCGTCGGCCTTGAGTTCCTTGCCGGTCAGCACGCCGATGACGCCGGGCATGCCTTGAGCCTTCTTGACGTCGATCTTCTTGATCTGCGCATGCGCGTGCGGGCTGCGCACGAAGGCGGCATGCTTCATGCCTGGAACCACCATGTCGTCGACGTAGCGGCCGGCGCCGGTGATGAACCGTTTATCTTCCTTGCGCGCGACCCGAGCGCCAACACCTTCAATGCCCATCAGAAATTCCTCCCGGTGAATAGTGAATGGTGAATTGATGAATGGTCGAAATGGAGGAGGAGCCCGCGGCCACTCTACTCACCATTCACCATTCACTATTCACCCTAGGCAGCCTGTTTCGCCTTGCCCTTGGACGCCTTGGACATCGTCTTCGATGCAGCGAGGATCGCCTTGACGATGTTGTGGTAGCCGGTGCAGCGGCAGATGTTGCCTTCGAGCTCGGCCCGCACAGTCGCCTCGTCGAGGCCTTCGGGATGGCGGTTGATCATATCGGTCGCCGTCATGATCATGCCTGGCGTGCAGAAGCCGCATTGCAGCCCATGATGTTCCTTGAAGGCGGCCTGCACCGGATGCAGGTCGGCGCCGTTGGCCAGGCCTTCGATCGTCACGACGGTCGAGCCGGAGGCCTGCGCGGCAAGCATCGTACAGGATTTGACTGCCTTGCCGTCGACATGAACGACGCAGGCACCGCATTGCGAGGTGTCGCAACCGACATGCGTTCCGGTAAGGCCGAGATTTTCCCGCAGGAAGTGAACCAGAAGCGTTCGGTCTTCGGCAGCACCGCTGACCCGTTTTCCGTTCACCATCAACGAAACATCCGACATGGTCCCTCCCTGGGTATCAACCTTGGTCATCACGCTGCCGACGCGGTGTTGGCGCGTCAACCCCATGCATTATTCGTACACCGCACAACGGACAAAAAACAGCACGTCGCAAACGCGGCACATTATACTTTCGGTCATGGCCACGCCCCACCCTGCAATCCCGGCCTGCCCATTGCCAAAACACAGATTGAAGGCAACAATGTTTGTCGACGCGGGCGCCAAAGCACACAAAAAACAGGGCGCGCACAAAAACGCGTCGGAGGAAACGCGGAGAACATCGCTGGCCAATTCACGGACGCGCTATGCATGCGGCCTGTCGGCGCTCACCACGGACGAGCCCGACATGGAGGCGTTCGCCAGGGCGATCGCGCTGGAGGCAGCCGTGATCGACGCCGGCTTTGCGCTGCTGTTCTTTTCCCAGAACCTGGTCGAGGCCAGCGCGCTTTCCCAGGCGCTCATGACCCACGCACCGGCCCTCCATCACGCTGGCTGCTCGACCGCCGGCGAGATCACGCCGCAAGGCCTCGAGGATGGCCACGTGCTCGCCATGCTGCTTCCGTCCGCCGTGTTCACCGCCGTCAGCGTGATGGTCGACAATTTGTCGTCGTCGGGCATGGACATCATCACCAGTGAGGTCGAGGCCTTGCGGCGGTCGCTGCGCGCGCGCCTGGGTTGCGATCGCACCCAGGGAACGTTCGCGCTCTGCTTCATCGACGGACTTTCCTATGCCGAGGAAGCGGTGAGTTCGGCCATCCATTGGGGCCTAGACGACATACCGCTGCTTGGCGGCTCGGCCGGTGACGATCTGAAATTCGAGACGACGCGCCTCATCTCGAACGGCAAGGTCACCTCCGACAGCGCCATCATCGTACTGGTAGCAACCGAAATTCCTTTCCATGTCTTCAAGACCGACAATTTCGTTCCAACAGACGAAAAGCTGGTGGTGACGTCGTCAGATCCCGATCACCGCATCGTGCGCGAGTTCAATGCCACCAATGCCGCGGAGGAATATGCCGCTTCCGTCGGCATCGTCGCGCAGATGCTGACGCCGCTGAGCTTTGCTTCGCATCCGGTGGTGGTGAAGGTCGGCGGTGAATATTACTGCCGTTCGATCCAGAAGATGCATCCCGACGGTTCGCTGTCGTTCTTCTGCGCCATCGACGATGGCGTCGTGCTGTCGATCGCCCAGCCCAAGGACATGATCGAAGCGACGCGGGCGGCACTGCGCGATGTCGAGGAGAGGCTTGGCGGCATCGACATGATCCTCGGCTTCGACTGCGTGCTGCGCCGGCTGGATGCGCGCAACCGGCAAGTGTTTCGCGACATCTCGGAACTCTACCGGGTCAACAATGTCATCGGCTTCGGCACCTATGGCGAACAGTACCGGTCGATGCATCTGAACCAGACTTTTACCGGCATCGCCTTCGGCGAGCGCCAGGCGGCGGAATAAGGCGGCGGAATACGATGCCGCTGAGGGACATAAACGATCTTGAAAAGCTGAAGAAGATCAACGCGGCACTGGTCAGCCGCGTCGAACGGTCGATGGACCAGCAAGGCAACGCCTTCTCGCTGTTCCAGACAGCGATTTCGCTGGAAAACCGGGTGCGCACGCGAACCGAGGAACTGCACTCGACCTTGCGCCGGCTGGAGCAATCGAACATCGACCTCAGCGCCGCCAAGGAAAACGCCGAACTGGCAAACCTGTCCAAGACAAGGTTTCTCGCCGCCGCCAGCCACGACGTGCTGCAGCCGTTGAACGCGGCCCACCTCTCCGTTTCGGCGCTCGCCGAAGTGCAGACCAGTGACGAGGGCAAGAAGCTGGTGCGGCAGGTCGAGCGCTCGCTGGAGACGATGGAGGACCTGCTGCGCACGCTGCTCGACATCTCCAAGCTCGATGCCGGCGTGGTGCAGCCCGACATAAGCGACGTCAGCCTGGAGGCGCTGTTCTCGTCGCTGCGTTCGGATTTCCAGCCGGTGGCGGAACTGAAAGGACTGTCGCTGAAGTTCCGGCCGGTCAATGCCGTGGTCCGCTCCGACCGCACGCTGCTGCGCCGCATCCTGCAGAACATCCTTTCCAACGCGCTGGGCTATACCCGCTCGGGCGGCGTGCTGGTCGGCACCAGGCATCGCGGCGACACCATCCGCATCGACGTCGCCGACACCGGCTGCGGCATCCCCGACGACCAGCGCGAGGCGGTGTTCGAGGAATTCCATCGCGGCACCTCGTCCGCCAATGCCGAACTGGACGGTGGCGGTCTCGGCCTCGGACTTGCCATCGTGCGCCGCATGTCCAGCGCGCTCGGCCATCCCGTGACGTTTTCATCGAAGGTCGGGCGCGGCACCATCTTCCACATCGATGTTCCCGTCGGCTTCGGCGCCCCGGCCGCCGCGATCGCCAGCCTTGCCGACATGGAACGGCCCCGCGGCTATGGGCTGTTCGGCACCAAGGTGCTGCTGGTCGAGAACGATGTCGAAGTGCTGCAGGCCATGATCTTCCTGCTCGAGCGCTGGCAATGCCTGGTGCGGGCCGCGACCTCGACCGACGATGCCCTCGACATGCTCGGCGACACCGACTGGGTGCCCGACATCGTCATTGCCGACCAGCATCTCGACGGCGGCGATCTCGGCACCGCGACCATCGCCGAAGTTCGCGACTATCTCGGTCGCGCCGTTCCGGCGCTGATCGTCACCGCCGACAGTTCCGAAGCGGTCGCCAAGGCGGCGCGTGCGGGTGGCATCGAACTTATGCGCAAGCCACTGAAGCCGGCGCAGTTAAGGGCACTGCTGGCGCATTTGCTGGCTTAGGGCGGAACTACGGTGACAAGTGCGCATTTGCCTGGCAACCGAAACCCGATGGCGACTGTCGGCGTTTGTGGGCAATGAGCTTTAGAGTCGAACCGCTTGCTCGACAGAATTGGCCGGCGTTCGTGGATCTGTTTTCGGTGAGCGGACCGGTCGGTCGTTGCTGGTGCATGTACGGAAAGATTGGCCCGGCTTACCGCCAGCGGCTACCCGATGAAAATCGGCGTGCATTTCAGCAATCGGCGTTATCTGGCGATGTGCCCCAGGGCCTTTTGGCCTTCGACGGAGAAATGACCGTGGGATGGTGCCAAATCACGCCCGTCGAAGCAGTGCCTTACCTCAAGACAAGGTGGACCGGCGCCGAAGACCGTCGGGAAAAGACATGGTTCATCTCCTGCTTCTACGTCCGCAAGGGCCATCGTCGACGCGGGATAACTCGAGTACTGATCAAGGTGAGCATCGCTCACGCAAGACGACATGGCGCCGAGGCGATCGAGGCGATGCCACTCGATGGCAGCAAGTCGCCGAGCGCAACGGGTAGCGGGTACGTGTCGACCTTCGAGAGCGCAGGGTTCCAAGCCATAGCACACCGCGATGCGGCCCACCCGCTGATGAGACTTTCATTGTCATAAGCCACGACGCGCACGCCCGCCGTTGGCCCTCAAAACCCAGCCTGGTCCCGAAACAGCTCCGCATTGTCGAGCTTCGACACCTCGATCACCGCCTGCGTGCGGCTGTAGACATTGAGCTTGCGCAGGATTTCCGACACATGCGCCTTCACCGTGGTTTCGCCGACCTGCAGCTCATAGGCGATCTGCTTGTTGAGCAGGCCCTGGCGTAGCATCTGCAGCACCCGCAGCTGTTGCGGCGTCAGCGTCGACAGGCGCTGCACCATGTCGGCGCGGTCGACGCTTTCGGCGTCGGGCGTGCGGCCTTCATAGGTTTCCGGCACATAGATCGCGCCTTCCATCACCGAACGTATGGCGGCGGCCAGATCGCTCTTGCGCGCCGATTTCGGAATGAAACCGGCGGCGCCATAGGACAGCGCCTCGGAAATGATCTTCGGCTCCTCATGGCCCGAGACGACCACCACCGGCAGGCGCGGATACCGGGTTCGGAGCTGCAGCAGGCCATCGAAGCCGTGCACGTCGGGCATGCTGAGATCGAGAAGCGCAAGGTCGAACGACTTGGCGCCGGCCAGAAGGTCGAGCGCCTCGGTGATCGAGCGCGCTTCCACCGTGTCGACTTCGGGATAGGCCATCTGCACTGCGCTGTGCAGCGCCTCGCGAAACAGCGGATGGTCGTCGATGATGAGGAACCGGGCGCGATCGTGGATTGCGGTCATGGGGGTTCGTTTCAGTTCAAGGGCGATTAGGATAACCCCGCCACCATGGCCAGATTATTGCCAAATAGTATATCGCCATCTCCGGCGGAAAGTGCCGTCGGCATGGTCTCGACCAAATTGCCTTGCCCGGGCGCCCAAATCGGTCGAATGTTACCCGCCAAGCAGAGACCCGCATGACAGAATTCGTCCTTCCCTCGCCCGCAATCCCATCGGTGGCCGTTGCAGGCTCACTCGAGCGCTTTGCGGTGCGCCGCATCTTCTGCGTCGGCCGCAACTACGCCGCGCATGCCCGCGAATTCGGCAATGACGAGCGCGATCCGCCTTTCTTCTTCACCAAGCCAGCCGACGCGGTGGTCGATTCCGGCGCTGATATCCCCTACCCGCCGCTGACGGCCAATCTGCACCACGAGATCGAGCTGGTTGCCGCGATCGGCAAAGCCGGCTTCCGCATTCCCCGTGACAAGGCGCTGGATCATATCTGGGGCTATGGCGTCGGTATCGACCTTACCCGGCGCGATCTCCAGGACGAGGCCAAGAAGGCCGCCCGTCCGTGGGACTGGGCGAAGGCGTTCGACCGCTCCGCGCCTTGCGGTCCACTGGTCCCCGCGGCGAGATCCGGACACCCGCAAAAGGGCCGCATCTGGCTCGCCGTCAACGGCCAGGTCAGGCAGGATGCCGACCTCGCCGAACTGATCTGGCCGATATCGGATATCGTGTCGATCTGCAGCGAGGCGATGGAGTTGCAGCCCGGCGACCTGATCTTCACCGGCACGCCGGCCGGCGTCGGCGCGGTTCGTGCCGGCGACACGATGACTGGTGGCGTCGAGGGCGTCGGCACGATCGAAGCGACCATCGGCCAACCGAAGTGAGCGCATGAGCGACCTCGTCCTGCACAACTACTATCGCTCCTCCACCTCCTACCGGGTGCGGATCGCGCTGGAGATGAAAGGGCTGCGCTACGACTACGTGCCGCATCATCTGCGCCATAGCGAGCATCTGGAACCGGCCTATCTCGCAGTCAATCCGCAAGGGCTGGTGCCGGCTCTGATCCTCGGCGACGGCACGCTGCTGACGCAATCGCTGGCGATCATCGAATTCCTCGACGAGACCAGCCCCGAACCACCGCTGCTGCCAAGCGATCCGGCCGGTCGGGCACGCGTGAGAATGCTGGCGCAGATGATCGCCTGCGACATCCACCCGGTGAACAATCTGCGCGTGCTGACCTCGCTGCGCACCCTGTTCGGCGCCGGCGATCAGGACATCACCAACTGGTTCCGCCATTGGGTGAACGAAGGCTTTCAACCGCTTGAGAAGATCCTGGCTTCGTCGCCCGAGACCGGCGCATTCTGCCATGGCGAGACGCCGGGGCTGGCTGACATCTGCCTGGCCGCGCAAGTCACCAGCAACGCCCGCTTCGGCGTCGACCTGAGCCCCTATCCGACGATCGCTCGCATCAACGCCGCGTGCATGGCGCTGCCGGCTTTCCAGAAGGCGGCGCCCCAGAACCAGATCGATGCTGAATAGGGCTTCATCGGCCGACGCGTAACGTCGGCGCCCGGTTCTGGCGGAATCGATTTCCGCTTGACCCAACTGGGAATCGGCTATCGTTTTCCTTGCAACGCAGCAGGGTGGGAGTGTGACCTATGAGAGCCGTCGTCTTCGAGAAATTCGGCGAAGCGCCGACGATCCAGACTGTTCCCGATCCGAAGCCGGCTGCCGATGGCGTCGTCATCAAGGTCGAGGCGACCGGGCTTTGCCGCAGCGACTGGCATGGTTGGATGGGGCATGACGACGGCATTACGCTGCCGCATGTGCCGGGGCACGAACTGGCCGGCATCGTGGTCGCCGCCGGCAAGCAGGTCACCCGCTGGAAGGCAGGCGAACGCGTCACCGTGCCGTTCGCCGTCGGCTGCGGCCGCTGCTTCGAGTGCAATTCGGGCAATCACCAGGTCTGCGAACACCAGACGCAGCCTGGCTTCACCGGCTGGGGCTCGTTTGCCGAATATGTCGCCATCGAACATGCCGATACCAATCTGGTGCGCCTGCCCGACGAGATGGAATTCGCCACCGCCGCCAGCCTCGGCTGCCGCTTCGTCACCTCGTTTCGCGCCATTGTCGATCAGGGGCGGGTCACGCCCGGCGAATGGGTGGCGGTGCATGGCTGCGGCGGCGTCGGCCTGTCGGCGATCATGATCGCCAGCGCCATGGGCGCAAATGTGATTGCCATCGACCTCACCGACGAGAAGCTGGATTTCGCCAAAAAGATCGGCGCCGTCGCCACCATCAATGCGGCAAAGACGCCGAATGTCGTCAAGGCGGTCAAGCAGATCACCAATGGCGGCGCGCATATGTCGATGGACGCGCTCGGCCACCCCACCACCTCGTTCAATTCGATCGCCAATCTGCGCCGCCGCGGCCGCCATGTGCAGGTCGGCCTGATGCTGGGCGAGTATGCTCGGCCGCAGGTGCCGATGGACAAGGTGATCGCCTTCGAACTCGAAATCCTCGGCAGCCACGGCATGCAGGCCTACCGCTACCAGGCGATGATGGACATGATCCGCAACGGCAAGCTCAGGCCCGAACTGCTCGTCGGCAAGAAGATCAGCCTCGACGAAGCACCCGCGGCCCTGATGGCGATGGGCGGCTTCGAGGGCATCGGCATCGGCGTGGTGACGAAGTTTTAGCCGGCCCGGTCGCCCGAGTCGGCCCTACCTTGCGAACTTCTTCGCGCCGAACACGCACAACACCACGCCGAGCGTGATGACGACCATCAGCGGGCTGACCTGCTCGTGCAGCAGCGTCGCCGCCAGGGCGAGGCCGAAGAAGGGCTGCAGCAACTGCAACTGCCCGACGGCGGCAATGCCGCCTTGCGCCAGGCCGCGATACCAGAAAACGAAGCCGATCAGCATGCTGAACAACGAGACGTAGCCCAGTCCGATCCAGGCGTTGGAGCCGACGCCGGCAAAGGACGGCGGCTGCGTCGCGAACGTTAGCACCAGCATGATCGGCAGCGACAGCACCAGCGCCCAGCAGATCACTTGCCAACCGCCGAGCTTGCGCGACAGCGCTGCCCCCTCGGCATAACCCAGGCCGCAGGCGACGATGGCGGCGAGCATCAGGCCATCACCGATCGGCCAAGCCGTTACGCCTTGCGTCAGGGCAAAGCCTGCGACCAGCGCACTTCCAACGCACGAAAACAGCCAGAACGCCGGACGCGGGCGATCGCCGCCGCGCAGCACGCCGAAGATCGCGGTCGCCAACGGCAGCAGGCCGACGAAGATGATGGAATGGGCGGTGGTGACGTGCTTCAGCGCCAGTGCAGTCAGCAAAGGAAAACCAACGACGACGCCAAGCGCGACGATCACCAGCGACAGCAGATCGCCGCGCTCCGGACGTTTCTGCCGGAACAGGAGCAGCAGCGCCAGGCCAAGCAGTCCGGCAATCGCCGCCCGGGCCGACGTCAGGAATGTCGGATCGAAATCCTTCACCGCCACGCGCGTCGCCGGCAGCGAGCCGCTGAAGATCAACACGCCGATGAATCCGTTCACCCAGCCACTCGCGATCTTGTCCATCATATGCTCCGTTTGTCGGCTCTGTATCGAGCGGAGCCCGTGGCATCGCCAGAGACAATGCGGTACAGTTATGCAAAACTGTCATGGGCGATTGAGCAGTACGGATGGACAAACAGACCCTGGGAAGCGAGAGCGGCGGAACGCTGGTCGAAGGCGTCATGACGACGATCCGTCAGCGGATCGCGGCGCGCAGCCTGACGCCGGGAGCGCGATTGCCGTCGATCCGCGCCTTCGCCAAATCCATGCAAGTGTCCAAATCCACCGTGGTCGAAGCCTATGAGCGGCTCGCCGCCGAAGGCGCGATCCGGTCCCGGCCGGGCTCGGGCTTCTATGCCGCCGGCTCACTGGCGCCACTGTCGCTGGCCGAGATCGGCCCCCGCCTCGACCGCGCCGTCGATCCGCTCTGGATCTCGCGCCAGTCGCTGGAAGCCGGCGACGACATGCTGAAGCCCGGCTGCGGCTGGTTGCCGGCCTCCTGGATGCCGCAGGCCGGTTTGCGCCGGGCACTGCGCACGGTTGCGCGCGCGGCCGATATTTCGCTGGCCGACTACGGCACGCCGCTTGGTCTGCCGCCGCTGCGGCAATTGCTGACGCGGCGCATGGCCGGACACGGCATCGAAGCCTCCCCCGACCAGATCATACTGACCGAATCAGGCACGCAGGCCATCGACCTGTTGTGCCGGTTCCTGATCGAACCCGGCGACACCGTGCTGGTGGACGACCCCTGCTATTTCAACTTCCACGCTCTGCTGCGCGCTCACCGGGCCAAGGTCGTCAGTGTCCCCTATACGCCGTCGGGACCGGATATCGACCTGTTCGCGCAGGCGCTGGCCGAGCACCACCCGCGCCTCTACATCACCAACTCCGCCATCCACAACCCGACCGGCGCGGTCCTGTCGCCGGTCACCGCGCACCGGTTGCTCAAGCTCGCCGACCAATCGGATCTGACCATCGTCGAGGACGACATCTTCGCCGATTTCGAACATGCGCCCGCCCCCAGGCTGGCGGCATTCGATGGCTTGAGCCGTGTCGTTCATATCGGCAGCTTCTCCAAGACGCTGTCCGCGTCGGTTCGCTGCGGCTTCATCGCCGCACCGCGCGACTGGATCGAACCGCTGACCGACCTCAAGATCGCCACGACCTTCGGCGGCGGGCGGCTTGCGGCCGAACTGGTGCTGACGCTGCTGAAGGACGGCAGCTACCGCAAGCATATGGAGTTGCTGCGCGCGAGGCTTGCGCGCGCCATGGGCGAGACGAGCGCCCGCCTGAAATCGATCGGCATCGCGCCCTGGATCGATCAGCCGGCCGGCCCGTTCCTGTGGTGCAGCCTGCCGGATGGGGTGGATGCGGCTGAAGTGGCCCGCCGCGCCTTGGCCGACAACATCGTGCTAGCGCCCGGCAACGCATTCAGCCTGTCCGGAACTGCCAGCCGCTTCCTGCGCTTCAACGTCGCCCAATGCGCGGACGAGCGGATTTTCAGGGTGCTCGAGGCGGCGATAGCGCGTTGATTTGCTTACCGCGCCGCGCAAACCTCTGGCACACAGTCGCGTAGCCAGCGTTGCGCCGGATCGGCATCGAGGCGTGGGTGCCACAGCATGGAGATGGTGACCCCAGCGGTGGCAACCGGCAGGGGGAAACTGTGCATGCCGGCGCGTGCGCCCTCGGTATGCCGCTCCGGAACGCTGGCGATCAGGTCGGATGTTCGGGCCATGGCAAGAGCTGCCGAGAAACCGGAAACCATGCACACGACTGTCCGCTGCAGCCCGAGCAGGTTCAAAGCCTCGTCGATCGGCCCTTTCTCGCGGCCACGCCGTGAAACGCTGATGTGCCGGCCAGCAGCATAGCGCTCGGGCGTCACCGCGCCCTCACTCAGGGGATGGCCCATTCGCACGGCGCCGATGAAGCGGTCGCGAAGCAATGCCTGAATGCGCACCTCCGGTCCGGTCTCGCCAGCGACGCCTATGTCCAGATCGATCGCCGCGTCGCGCAACGACATGACGTTGTCGGATTTCGGTGCAAAGCGCAGCCGCACGCCGGGCGCATCGGCCTGGATACGGGCGACGAGACGAGGCGCGAATTCTTCGACGAAACTTTCGTTGGTGCGCAGCGTGAAGATCCTGTCCAGCCTCCCGAGATCAAGCAACCTTGCAGGACGCAGCAGTGCCTCCGCATCCTGGACGACACGGCCAACCTGCTGTCGCAGTTCTTCCGCGCGCGGCGTCGCCACAAGGCTGCGACCAGCGCGAACCAGCAGCGGATCGCCCGTCGCCTCGCGCAGCCGCGCCAGCGTGCGGCTCATCGCCGAAGGGCTGAGACGCAGACGGCTGGCGGCGCGCGCCACGCTGCCTTCGGACAGCAGGACGTCGAGAGCAAACAGCAAATTGAGATCGGGCGATGCCATTGGCGAATCATAGCATATGATATGGCGTTTGACGCACGAATACGATGCAAATGCTGCGCCTTCCGCCATATCAATCAAGAGACTAAATCTCCGCTGGCTCCGGCACTGGAGCTGATGGAAAGGAGATCGCCGTGGCAATCGCTGAGCAAAATCGGGACGGGCGCGCATCGGCGCTGCCACAGATGCAATCCGCCCGCTGGGCGCTGGCAAGCCTGTCGCTCGCCACGCTGCTGTCGTCGCTGGGAACCAGCATTGCCAGCGTCGGGCTGCCATCGCTGATGCAGAATTTCGGCTCATCGTTCCAGTCCGTGCAATGGGTTGTTCTGGCCTATCTGCTCGCCATCACCACACTGATCGTCAGCGCCGGACGGCTGGCCGACATGTTCGGGCGCCGGCCGCTGCTGCTTGGCGGCATCGCGCTGTTCACATCGGCATCGGCGCTCTGCGGTCTGGCGCCGTCCCTCTGGTTGCTGATAGCGGCGCGGGCCGTGCAGGGACTTGGCGCGGCGCTGATGATGGCACTGACGCTGGCTTTTGTCGCGGAAACAGTGAGCAAGGAACGGACCGGCAGCGCCATGGGTCTGCTCGGCGCCATGTCCGCGATCGGGACGACACTTGGCCCCTCGCTAGGCGGCCTTTTGATCGCCGGCCTCGGCTGGCGAGCGATCTTCCTCGTCAATGTCCCGTTGGGTGTGCTGACCTTCGCCCTCGCCTGGCGTGCCTTGCCGGCGCGCAGTAAAACCGTGCAGGCCGATCGCGGCAAGTTCGACGTCACAGGCACGGTCCTGCTGGCGCTGACATTGGCCGCCTATGCGATGGCCATGACGCTTGGCAGAGGCAATTTCGGCGCGCTCAACATCAGCCTGCTGATAGCTGCCGGCATCGGCGGTTTTCTTTTCGCCGCCGTGCAAGCGAGAGTGAAAAACCCCTTGATCCAGCTTGCCGGCTTCCGTGATCTCCAGCTGAGCGCCAGTCTCGCCATGAGCCTCGTTGTCGCCACGGTGATGATGGCGACCCTGGTGGTGGCTCCGTTCTACCTGTCCCGCGGGCTTGGGCTGGATGCCGCAATGGTCGGCCTCGTGCTGTCGACCGGCCCGCTCGTCTCGACCCTGTCGGCGCTGGTGGCCGGACGCCTGACCGACCGCTTCGGCGCTCACAGGATGATGGTCGCCGGCCTGCTGAGCCTTGCCACGGGCACCTTCCTGCTGTCACTCGCCATGACCAAACTCGGCATTGGCGGCTATGTCGTTCCGATCACCGTCACCTGCGTCGGCTACGCGCTGTTCCAGACATCCAACAATGCAGCCGTCATGACCGGTGTCGGTGCCGGCGAGCGCGGCGTCGTTTCCGGCCTGCTCAATCTTTCACGCAATCTTGGGCTCATCACCGGCGCATCGTTGATGGGCGCCATATTCGCCGTCGCGTCGGCTAGAGGACACGAAGGTATTGGTCCTTTGAGTTCCGATGCCGCCGCACGGGGAATGCAGGTCACCTTTCAGACGGCAACGGTGCTGGCGCTGGTCGCGCTGGTCCTCGCATTGCTCTCGGTCCGCGCCGAGTTCAGGCGGCAGAGACTGGTGGAAGTGTCGCAAAACCTCTGATCTGCGCGAACCGGCGCTCAGGCCCCTGCCCGCTTGCGGCGCTCGTAGAGCATGACCAGCGTTTCAGCCGTCAGAGCGGGCTTTTCCTCGCCTTCGATCTCGACCGTATTGGCCGCCTTCATCAGATACTGGCCGGGGCCTTTGTCCTCCATGGACAGCAGCGTGATGCGCAGCCTGATGCGTGCGCCGACCTTGACCGGCGCCAGGAAACGCACCCTGTCGAAGCCATAGTTGAAGGCGGCCTGGGTATTCTCCGGAACGATGCCCATGCCGAGCGCCAGCGCGCCGATGATCGACAATGTCAGGTAGCCATGCGCGATCGTCGTGCGGAACGGGCTTTGCCGCCGCGCCCGCTCGGGATCGACATGGATCCATTGATGGTCGCCGGTGCATTCGGCGAACTGGTCGATCCGGTTCTGGTCGACCGTCGTCCATTCCGACACGCCAAGCTCCTGCCCGGCCATCGTCCTCAACTGCTCGTAGGTCGGCGGCGTTTTAGGCCGTATTTCGGTCATTCCTGGTTTCCCGATCGCTTGCCAAGCCTCCGGACCACGAACTGACGGCCTCTGTCAATTCGCCCTGCGCGAATCCGTTCCGCCGAACCAGGCCACAATCGCGCCATGGCTCCCAGCGCAAGGGGCAGGTCAATCGGTATTTCCCGGCCTTTAGAGCGGCCGGCAGCAATGAGCCGGCCTGGGCCACAGCTGCTACTTCTTCTCGTAGCCGGAGCGAATTTCCTCCATCGCCTCCTTGATGCGCGTGCGCAGAATATCGACCGATTCGGTACCGGATTTCTTTACCAGTTCAGCGACTTCGCCGGCATTCTTCAACGCCGCCTCGAAGGACTTTCTGGCAAATTCCGTTTGTTTGGCCATCAATTCCTGCGGATTGCCAGGCGCCCTGTAGCTCTGCGCCATATCGGTGACTTCGCGCAGCGTGTCCTGCAACATCTCGCGCTGCCTGGACAACAGCGAGGACGCGCCGGCGGCACCGGCTCGTGCCGATTTCTCCAGCGCTTCGAGGTTCTTGCGATGATGGGCGAGGATCGCCTCGACATCGACATTGGGCAGCTTCAGGTCGCGGCCGAATCTGCCGAACATGTCCATGAAGGAATCGGATTCCGGTTGTTTTGCCATGCTGGTTTTCTCCCCTTTGCCGCGGATGCGGGCGCCCTCAGCGGGAGAATAGCACTCGCATGCCGTGTGTCCATTTCGAACGCGATTGAAATCAACGCCAGCTGGGCGTGCATCAATGCACGAGGAACAGCCGCTCTGCCAGATATAGCACGACACCCGCAAGCCCGCCGATGATCATGCCGTTAAAGCGGATATATTGCAGGTCCCTGCCGATGTTCATCTCGATCAATCGCGTCAGCTGCGCAAGATCCCACCGCTTGACCTGGTCGGCGATAAATGTCGACACGCCGCTTTTCTGGCTCTCCACGAACGACGCGAGCGCCACCACGAACCCCCTGTTCATGTCGGCCCTGATCTGCGCATCGCTTGCAAGGTGCCGCCCGACCTCGACGAACATGTTGGCAAGATGCGCGCGGATAACCGAATTCGGCGCCTTGGCGTCCTCCTCGATGAACTGGCCGAGGCTTGCCCACATGTCGCCGGCCAATGCCTTGACCTCCGGCCGGGCCAGGAAATCGCGCTTCAGCTTCTCTGCGCGTTTGGCATATTGCTTCGATGTCCTCAGCCTTTCGACGAAGCCTAGAGCGAAATGGTCGAATTCGGCGCGCATCGGGTGATCCGGATCGGCCCTCACCTCGTCGAGCAGCGAGCCGGCCGAGGCGACGATCTTCTTCAGGAGATAGGCGTCGGCGCGAAACAGGTTGAACAGCGACGGCAATTCCTCGCGGATTTTCTCGCGCATCGTCGCCAGCGCCTGTTCGTCGTTGAGAAAACGGCCGATCACCTTGGTGAATTCATCGAACAGTTTCTGGTGGCGGCGATCGTCGGTGAGCGCCGACAACAGCTCGGCCGCCAGCGGCGCCAGTGGCACCTTCTCGATCTGCTCGAGCATGCGGCTGGTGACGAAGCCGCGCAGGCCGGACTGCTCCATCGCCACAAGCATTTGCGGCACCAGTCGCACGACGAAGCGCGACAGGCCGGCAGCGCGATCGGCATCGGCCAGCCAATCGGCGACGAGCTCCGAAAAATCGACCTCGGCAAGCTTTTCGCGCACCGGTTCGGGCGCCAGGAAATTGACCTCGATGAAGCGGCCGAGATTGTCGGCGATGCGGATCTGGTTCTCGGGGATGATGGCGGTGTGCGGGATCGGCAGCCCCAACGGCCGCCTGAACAGCGCCACCACCGCATACCAGTCGGCCAGGCCGCCGATGGTCGCGGCCTCGGCAAAGGCGGCGACAAACCCGAGCCACGGATAGCTATGCTCGAAAGACTTGGCCATGGCGAAGACGAGAACGCACAGCGCCAGTGCGGCTGTTGCCGCGAATTTCGTGCGCCGCAGCGCCGAAAGCTTGGCGTCCGCGTCGCTACCGATTCGCAAAGGGGTCATGGCCTGGGCCGATTGTGCCATGGTCGAGCTACTCCTCGTCGGTTGCGAGCTAATCTAGTATCTCGCTTGTCCGAATGCCCGCCCTATCCTGCGCGGTCACGGTTTTCCCCGGCCTTGCACATAAGTTGACGCGAATATTCACCTATTATGCCGCGCTAGTCTGGAATTATTCCAAGGTATGGGCCATATTCGATTCAACCTATTGCTTTGCGAGGACAAAATGCGGTTAACGCGCCAGACCAATTATGCCATGCGCATCCTGATGTATTGCGCGGCAAACGATGACCGGCTGAGCCGCATCCCCGAGATCGCCGCCGCTTATTCGGTGTCGGAACTGTTCCTGTTCAAGATCCTGCAGCCGCTGGTCGAACACGGCCTTGTCCAGACCGTGCGGGGCAGGAATGGCGGCGTCAAGCTTGGCCGTGGCGCCGAAGCGATCAGCCTGTTCGATGTGGTGCGCGTGACGGAAGAAAGCTTCGCCATGGCCGAATGCTTCGAGAACGATGCCGCCGAATGCCCGCTGGTCGACAGCTGTGCGCTGAATTCGGCGCTACGCGAGGCGCTGAACGCGTTCTTCGCGGTGCTGGAGCGCTACACGATCGCCGATCTGGTGGCGGCGCGCCCGAATGTGCGCAACCTGCTCGGCATCGACATGCTGTTGGAGCGCCGCGCCCCGGCTGCCTGAACGTGTCTCTGGCTAGACCTACTGCAATAAATTAGGCCGCCGACTGGGGCAGCACGAACGGCATGTTTCCGGCCGGCAGCACGCCGACCCTCAGCCGGCAGTCGAACACTTTTTCGATCAGGTCATCGCTCAGCACGTCCTGCGGCGACCCTGCGGCGGCCAGCCGGCCGCGATGCATGACGAAGATCCGGTCGGCATACATGGCCGTCAGATTGAGGTCGTGCAGGATGGCAACCACGCCGCCGCCGCTTCTGGCGAAGTCGCGGGCAATGTTCATGATGATCAGTTGGTGCTTGATGTCGAGGCTGGAAACGGGCTCGTCGAGGAACAGATAGCGCGGCTTGCCGTCGAGCACTGGCGCCCAGACCTGGCACAGCACGCGCGCAAGCTGGACACGCTGCTGCTCGCCGCCCGAAAGCTCCTGGTAGAAACGTCCGGCAAAACCGTCGAGATCGACGCGCGCCAGCGCCCGTTCCGGCAGCCGCGCATCCTCGCCCGGCAGGACGCCCGAGCGGCCGCCGACAAGACCAAGCTTGACCACTTCTCGCACCGTGAACGGGAACGACAATGTCGTCGCCTGCGGCAGCACTGCGCGCTGGACGGCGGCCTCGACCGGCTTCATCGCGCAGAGATCGCGGCCGTTGAGGGCGACGCGCCCGGTATAGGCGAGGTCGCCGGAGAGCGCCTTGAGGAAGGTCGTCTTGCCCGAACCATTGGGGCCCACGATGGCGGCGATCTCGCCGGGCCGCGCGTGGAAATCGACACCGCTGACGATACGCTTGCCTGCGATGTCAACCGAAACGTCCCTTGCCTCGATCATCCCAACTCCCGCAAATAAACGACTCTCACAGGTCGACTAAGCCGCGCTTGCGCAGCAGTATCCAAAGGAAGAACGGCGCGCCCGCGATCGCGGTGACGATGCCGATCGGTAGTTCGGCCGGTGCCACGACGGTGCGAGCGACCGCATCGGCCAACACCAGCAGCGAGGCGCCGAGCAGCGCCGACGCCGGCAGCAGATAGCGATTGTCCGGGCCGATAGCCAAGCGCAGCAGATGCGGCACCACGATGCCGACGAAGCCGATGCCGCCGCTGACGGCGACGGACGCGCCGACCGCCGCCGAGACCCCGATGATGGCCGTGTATTTCAGCCGCTGCACCGGAATGCCGAGATGGCCGGCGGTCGCCTCACCCAGCGCCAGGGCGTTGAGGCCGCGTGCCAGGAATGGCATCGCCGCCAGCGCCAAGACAATGATCGGTCCGACCGAAGCAATCTTCGCCCAGGTCGCACCGCCTAGCGATCCGAGTGACCAAAAGGTCAGGTCGCGCAACTGGCGGTCGTCGGCCATGAAGATGAGGATGCCGGTCAGCGCCATGGCGAGTGCTGCCAGCGCGATGCCGGCGAGCAGCATTGTGGCAACCGAGGTCTGCCCCCGTCGTGTCGCAACCTGATAGAGCACCAAAGTCGTCGCAAGCCCGCCGAAGAAGGCCGCCAGTGGCAGCGCAAGCGTGCCGACTATGGCTGTCGCCGGAGCCAACACTGTGGCGCCGAGTACGATGACGGCAACCGCGCCGAGGCTGGAGCCAGCCGAAACGCCAATGAGGCCGGGGTCGGCCAGCGGATTGCGGAACAGCCCCTGCATGACCGCGCCGGAGACTGCGAGCGCCGCGCCTACCAGCAGGCCGAGGGTGATACGCGGCAAACGGATGTCATAGACGATCAAGCTGTCGCGGGCGCTCAACGCGGCGTTATCAGGCACGGTGCCGAACAGCCAACCGCTGATGACGTTGACCGCTGACGCGTCCGACGCTCCTGATGTCAGTGATAGCAGGACGGCAATGAAGAGCCCCAGGTACAGCAGCAGGATGACGATGCGGGCGCGGCCTGACCGGTCGCCTTCGGATGCGCTCGCCATCGCCTTCACCGGACCGGCGATCGATTGATCGACCATAATTTGCCTGCTCAATCCGCGACCTGCCCGCCATAAAGTGAGACGGCGAGCTCATGGATGGCGTCAGCGGTGCGCGGCCCGAA
Source organism: Mesorhizobium sp. M1050 (assembly GCF_040318715.1). Classification (NCBI taxonomy): domain Bacteria; kingdom Pseudomonadati; phylum Pseudomonadota; class Alphaproteobacteria; order Hyphomicrobiales; family Phyllobacteriaceae; genus Mesorhizobium; species Mesorhizobium sp. M1050. Next base: position 106,782 of record NZ_JAMYMV010000010.1, read on the forward strand.
GCCGAGCAGATAGGCGCCATCGATGCGGATCAGCTTGCGCGCGGTGCCGGCAGGCGTCGAGGCGACAGACGGATTGCCGAACAGTTCGTCGTCCGACACCGGAGGCCCGGCATTGCTCATCATCAGGATCACGTCCGGCCTGGCGGTGATAACAGCCTCGTCGGACATTTGCTTGTAGCCGGAAAAGCCTTCGACCGCGTTGACGCCGCCAGCCAGCCTGACCATTCCGTCGGCGGCGGTCTCGCTGCCGGCCGCCAGGATCTTGCCGCCCTGTATCGACAGAACGAACAGGATGCGCTTGCGCTGCATGATCGAGGCCGTCTGCTTTTCGGCGGCCGTGAGCCTGGCATCAAGCTCCTTGGCCAGCGCCTCGGCCTTGGCGTCGACGCCGAGTGCCCTGCCGACGATGCGGACCTTCTCGAGGATACCCTCGTGGCTATAATGCTCGGGCACTTCGATGAACGGGACGCTCGTCTTCCTCAAGACATCGACGGCTTCCTTGGGACCGCTGCCGTGCAGCGCCAGGATGCCGGTCGGGTTGACCGACAGGACGCCTTCCGGCGACAGCGCGCGCATGTAGCCGACATCAGGCAGCTCAAGCGCCGCTTTCGGATACCGACTGGTGGAATCGCGCGCCACCAGATGCTTCTCCTCGCCGAGCGCAAAGACAATCTCGGTGATCGAGCCGCCAATGGCCGCAATCCTCGAGGGATCGGCAAATACGGCCGTGCCTTCCGTGGCGTTGACAGGTTGCAGCGCGACGAAAGCAAGGGACAGACCGATCGCCGGTCCGGCGATGATCTTGGAAATGCAACCCATTGTCGTTCTCCTCAGGCTGCTGTCGGGCTTGGGATGCGCGGCAGGTTTTCTGCCAGGAACCGCCAATCGTCACGCTCGCTCTCGCCTTCATGACGCTTGCCGAAGAACTGGATGATCATCTTGCCCTCGGCGTCATAGACCTCGAGCGATGTGACATGACCGTCCTTGGTCGGCTTGCGCACGGCCCAGACCTCGTGGATGTGGTCGGTTCGCAGGCGCAGATGGAAGGTTTCGTCCAGCACGTTGATCCATGGTCCCATCGGCTTGATGGATTTGACTGGACCGGAATGGATCTGGATGCAGCCGCGGTTTCCGACAAAGCACATGATCGGTATCTCGCCCTCCGCGGCGTGATGGAACATGGCACGGACGGCGTCATTGTCGAGCAGCCAGGCATAGTCCTGGCCGACCATGCGCACCGCCTGCCGGCGGCTGAGCTTCAACGTCTTCAGCATGCCGAAGAACTGGTGCACGTCGGTCAGCCGGCTCCAGCGGTCACGCAGGTCGTCGAGATTGGCGGTCGCTTCGTCACCATGGCTCTCGTCGTCGGGGAGAGGCCCCGAAATGTCGACCGTCGACTCCTGATTGGACGATTCGAGCGCGGCGACCAATTTTTGATACGCATAGAGGCTGGAGGCCGGCCGCAGATGCACCTTGTGCACGGCCTCGCCTGCCGCGTCGAAGAACTGCAGGCTGCGGCGGATCTCGTCGCCATCGCGCTTTTCCACGGCAAAGCCATGCACCCACGCTTTCGGGAAGATGCGCAAGTCGATGTTTTCGCCAAGCACCATGGCATTGTGGTTGCCGGTGACGACCTTGTCATAGACCCCGATCTTTTCGTGCACCGCGCTTTCATTGCGGGTCAGCGCCATGACCTCGCCGACTGCCTCGAGGCCGGTCAAAAGATCGTTGACGCGCGGCTCGATGCGAACGACGCCATCGCCGCAATGCGCGGCGACCAGCTCGGCCTCCGAAATGCCGAGTTGGGCAGCCAGATCACGCTTGCGCGCCTTCGGATTGTCTGTCCGTGCCCGCCGGATTTCATGCGGGGCGGGTTTTACGCGCTGGTCCATGTCTCGTCCCTATAGCCTTGCCTTACTTGTTGAGAATGAGCTTGCCCTGCCGGGTGATCTTCAGCCGGTAGAGCGCGCCGTGATGCTCGATGCCGATCTCGTGCTCGCCCTGGAACAGGGTGTTGCTGGACAGGGTTCGCACCGCCAGCGGAACCCGGTCGAAACGTGCGGAGGCATCGTCGGAACGGCGGACGCGATAGCGAAAATCGTTGGGATTGTGGGTGTTCATCTGGATCGATCCCTTTCCTGTGCCGGGCGTCTGGCTAGGCGTTGCGTAATCCGATTCATATCTTGACTCGAATAATCATGTTTACTAGTCAGTGCAATACCGGATTAAATGAGTCAAGATTTAAGACGCCGGATACGATCAAAAAGTGCCAGCCAGGCCCAGGCCAGCCAGCATGGAAGCTGGAGTTGGGGCATGGGGTTGGTGAATTGGGAATGGCACGGACGGTCAGCGGCGAACGGCGCTGCGGCTTTGCTGGCAAGCGTGGCGGCGATCGCCTTGTCGGCGCAACCGGCCAACGCTCAGCAGGCGGCGGACCAGCAGACAGATCAAACGAAGAAGACTGACGAAGAAAAGGCCGCACCTGCGGGTGCAACGCTGCTCGACCAGATCCTCGTCATCAGCCGCACCGGCGAGACGGCGATCGAATCGCTGGCGTCGGCCAGCCATGTCGGCCAGGAACAGCTCAACCGCCGCATGGCGACGACGCCCAATGAGATGCTGCTGGGCGTGCCCGGTGTTGCGGCACAGGCCGACGCCAGACGCGTCAGCACCAGCATCAACATCCGCGGCTTGCAGGATTTCGGCCGCGTCGCGGTCATCGTCGATGGCGCGCGGCAGAATTTTCAGCGCTCCGACCACGGCACGCAGTCGACCTTCTACATCGATCCCGAACTCGTCAAATCCGTCGACGTGATCCGTGGACCTGTCGCCAACACCTACGGTTCGGGCGCCATCGGCGGCGTCGTCTTCTTCGACACCAAGGACGCCGCGGACTTTCTCAAGCCGGACGAGACATGGGCCGGCTCCGTCACGGGACGCTATGACAGCAACGGCAAGGGCTGGACCACCAGCGCATCCGGCGCCTACCGCTTCAACGAGAACTGGGACGCGCTCGGCAACATCGTCTACCGCAACTACGACGACTACAAGGACGGCGGCGGCGACACCGTCAAGGGCACCGGCTTCGACGTGCTGAGCGGCCTGCTCAAGACCACCATCCGGCCGACCGACAACAGCGAACTGAAGCTCAGCTGGGTCGGTTCAAGCGACGCCTGGACCGAGATCAGCGGCGGCGTCCCGGTCAATGACGTCGACCTGAAGTCGAATACCTTCACGGCCCGCTACAACATTACGGATGAGGACAAAAGCTGGCTCGATCTCCACATCAACACCTCCTACAACAAGACCAACCTCGATCTGACCAGCCTTGTCCCGCAAAACCGCTTTGATCCGGTGACCGGCCTTCCCGTAGTCTTGCCGGCAGGATCGCAGTCGACATTCGATGTCGGCACGACAGGCATCGACATCTGGAACACGTCCCGGTTCGAAACGGGCGGCATCGCGCATGAACTGACCTATGGCGGCGACTGGGCTGGCGACAACGTCAAGACGGGCGGTGCAGCTGGCGGCGACAGCTTCTACACGCCGTCGGGCAAGCGCAACGTCTCCGGCGCCTATGTCCAGGACAAGCTCACCTGGGAGTGGCTCGAAGTCATCGCCGGGCTGCGCTACGATAGCTACAGCCTCAAGGATGATACCCGCGACACATCTGGCGACAGGGTGTCCCCGCGCATCACCGTCGGTGTCACGCCGTTCGAATCCGCCGGTCTTGCAGGCCTTCAGTTCTATGGCACCTATGCGGAAGGCTATCGCTCGCCGTCGATTACCGAGACGCTGATCAGCGGTAATCATCCGGCGGGCGTGAGCTTCCCGTTCCTGCCCAATCCAAATTTGCGGCCTGAAACTGGCAAGACGACCGAGTTCGGCATCAACTACAAGCAGAACGACATGATAGAGGCTGGCGATGCACTCCGCATCAAGGCCGCCTATTTCAACAACGATGTCGACGATTATATCGATGGCGTGACACTGTCGCCGTTCGATCCGACCAGCGGCTGCCCGTTCGGCCCCGGCATCCCGATCTGCTTCCAGTATCAGAACTTCGCCAAAGCCAAGATCAATGGCTTCGAGATGGAAGGCGTTTACGACGCTGCATGGGGCTATGCCGGACTTTCCGCCTCCATCATCAACGGTCACACGATCTCGTATGAAGGCGACCGGGCAGATCTCGCCACCATCCCCTCCTCCCAGGTCACCGCGCAACTCGGGTTGCGCTTCCTCGAGGACAAGCTGACTGTCGGTGGCGAAGTGCAGTACAATGGCAAGCCGAAGGGCAATGCGGTGGCCAAGAACTATACGCTAGTCAATGCCTTCGCCAGCTATCAGGCGACGAACAATCTGAAGGTCGATTTCCGCGCCGATAATCTGTTCGATGTCAAATACGCCAACCCGCTCAACGGAAGCACGACCGTCGCGGTCTATGAGCCGGGCATCACCCTGAAGCTGGCGGCAACGATGCGATTTGGAGGCTGATGACGATGACGAGCTTGACGACATCCCTTCGTCTGCTGACCTCGATGCTGGCGATGTCGCTTGCGATGGTTCCGGCGTGGGCACAAGAGTCCGCGCCGGTCCCTGCGCTCACCCTCGAGCTCAACGCTGCACAACCTTCCGACAAGGGGTGCCGCCTGACGTTCGTGGTCAACAACAATCTCGGCGCCGACCTGTCCAAGGCGGCGTTCGAGATCGCCTTGTTCAACGAGGCCGGCGTCGTCGACCGGCTGACCGTGCTCGACTTCAAGGAATTGCCGGCAGGCAAGACCAAGGTGACACGTTTCGATCTGGCCGGCACCGAGTGTTCGAGAATCAGCCGCGTGCTGATCAACAGCGCGACCGAATGCACCGGTACCGGCGTCGAACCGAACGCCTGCATACGAAAGCTGAAGACGGGCACCAAGACCGGGATCGCTTTCGGAATCTGAGGTGGGACTGCATCCCGCATTCACGCGAACCACAGTGGCATGGCCTCTGGCCGGCTTCCGCTCGCTGTCCTCTGGACCAAGCGATCTTGATTTGACAATTCTGCTCGGGTCGCTGCAGGTCTCGACGCGAGACATGCAGGATATCAGCCCCCTCACAGACGCCAGCGCCGAGCTAGCGATAAAACCGACCGGGCCGCTGCCGCGGCCATCGGTCTGGAACCGCAAATGGACGGCAGCGATTGTCGTCTCCTGCCTGCTCCATGCCGCGGTGGCAGTGGCTTTTCTGATCTCCCCTTCAGGGATATCCAGTTTCCAGGACGCAATTCAGTCAGAAGGCAGTGATCAATCGGGTGCCAACGTGGTCGGCAGCGCGCAGGACAAGGACCCGCCGGCGATAAATGTTGCGCTGGTGCCGAACCCGCAACCGACCAAACCAGAGCCGGCCAAGCCGGCGCCGCCAACAGAACCTGCGCAGCCCGCCCGGCAAGCGGCGAAGCCGCCGCTCAAGCCTTTGCCGGAACCTGTCAAACAGCAGATGATCACCCCGGACATATTGGTGGCCGGCGCCCCACGCCCCGATGACCAGAGCGTGTCTCCCAAGGCCGAAACGCCGGCACAGCCGACGGTTCAGGCCGAGAGCATCGAAATGCCTGTCGCCGTTCCAGAACAGGCGCCGATTCCAAGCGCCAGGCCAATTCCGGCAGTTGTCCCAGCAACTGCTAGCGAACCATACGAGAAGCGCGGCACAGCGGACGGCCACGAGATAAAAGCGGCAATTGCCAGCAAAGGCAAAAAACAAACCGATGCCGGCAACGCGGCAACGTCTCTCTATAGCGGCGAGGTGGCCAACAAATTGGCTCGCGCCAATCGCCGCGTTTCGAAAGCGGCGCAATCGACGGCCCGCAACAATGCTATGGTAGCATTTGTGGTCCTGGCCAATGGAAATATCAGCGACTTGCAACTTGCCAAAAGCTCAGGCTCTCCGGAACTCGATCAATTCGCGTTGGAGCTGGTGCGAAAACAGGCACCCTTCCCTCCCTTTCCGCCGGAGACCGGAAAGTTAAGCTGGCGGTTCAAAGCACCAATCGGCCCATTCTGAGTCTCCGTGGCCCGTTACGCCAGCCATCGATCGTTAAGCATGAAAGGAATCACGATGTACATCGCCATGAACCGCTTCAAGGTGCAGACCGGCTCGGAGAACGATTTCGAAGCCGTGTGGAAGAACCGCGACTCCAGCCTCGCGGAGATGAAGGGTTTTAGGGAATTCCATCTGCTGCGTGGCCCGGTCAACGAGGCCGAAGGCTACACGCTGTTTGCGTCGCACACGGTGTGGGCGAGCCATGATGATTTTATCGCCTGGACCAAATCGGAGAATTTTCGTGCCGCACATCGAAATGTCGGCACGACAAAGGTCCATTATCTCGGCCACCCCCAGTTTGAGGGTTTTTCCGTCGTCGAAGGTGCGTAACAACTGGCCGGGTCAAGCCCCGGCCAGCAGGCTCGCATTGCCGCCCGCGGCGGTGGTGTCGACGCAGACGGCGCGTTCATGTGCATAGGCCGCCGGGTTCAGCACCTCGCTGACCAGCGGCACGATCGGGCCGGAGCGGTCGGCAATGACCTTGCGCACGATGCGCGCGGCCTCGGGCGTGCCGGAAAAAGCCACGACATCGACGCGCAGCGAGCGCGCTTCGACCGGATCGGGACGACCGTCTATGGCGGCCAGGGGGAGGCCCTTGCCGGTCAATGCGGAAAGGGCTGCCGGCGCGCCGGGCGCAACCGCCAGCACCGCGTTGCCGGCGGCGAGCGCCTGGATCGTCTGCGCGAGCAGCGTGTCGCCATCGGGGCCTAGGCACAACACCCGCCCGCGTGGCGATAGTGACAGCGTATTGGCCTCGCCGGTCGGTCCGGGCAGATCGACCTGGCCGAAGTCGATGCCAGCGGCGGCACCAATGGCCGCGGCACCCTTGCCGCGCAGATGTTTCCTCAGAATGGCGATCCGGTCCGGGCGCGTCGACCAGCCGCCAAGTGCGGGATCGGGCAGATTGTCGGCAAGTTCGGTCGCTGTGACCTTATGGCCATCCTGCACATGGGTTCCGGCCTCCGGCCCCTTGCGGAAGCGCCTGAGATAGTGCGGACCGCCGGCCTTGGGTCCGGTGCCGGACAGCCCCTCCCCGCCAAACGGCTGCGAACCGACCACGGCGCCGATCTGGTTGCGGTTGACGTAGATGTTGCCAGCATGGATGCCGTCGACGAAATGCTGAACGCGGCCCTCGATGCGGGTGTGCAGGCCGAAGGTGAGGCCATAGCCCTTGCGATTGATGGCGGCGATGACCCCGTCGATCTCGTCGGCGTCGAACGTGGCGACGTGCAGCACCGGCCCGAACACCTCGCGCTCCATGTCCTCGATGCCCTTGACCCGGAAGATATGCGGCGCGACGAAGCGGCCCACTTTGGGCGCCTCGAGCTTGGCGATCAGCCGGCCCTGCAGGCCCATCTTCGTGCAGTACTCGCGGATCGAACTCTGCGCCTCGTCGTCGATGACAGGGCCGACATCGGTCGAAATCCGCCAGGGATCGTCAACGCTGAGCGCCTCCATGGCGCCCTTCAGCATCTCCAGCATCTTCTTCTCGACGTCCTTCTGCACATAGAGCACGCGCAGCGCCGAGCAGCGCTGGCCGGCACTCTGGAAGGCCGAGGCCAGGATGTCGCGCACGGCTTGCTCGGGCAGCGCGGTGGAATCGACGATCATGGCGTTGAGACCACCGGTCTCGGCGATCAGCATGGCGTCGGGCGCGGCTGTCTCGGCCAGTTGTTTCTCGATCAACTTCGCGACCTCGGTCGAGCCGGTGAAGCAGACGCCGGCAATGCGCGGATCGGCGGTCAGCGGCCCGCCGACCGATGGACCGTCACCGGGCAGAAGCTGGATGACATCTTCCGGCACGCCGGCTTCGCGCAGCAGTTCGACGGCGCGGAAGGCGATCAGCGGCGTCTGCTCGGCCGGCTTGGCGATAACCGAATTGCCGGTGACCAGCGCTGCCGCGATCTGGCCGGTGAAGATGGCGAGCGGGAAATTCCACGGCGAAATGCAGACGATGGCGCCACGCGCTTGCGTGCCCGCCTCCGCATTGGCCGCCTCAGTGGCGTAATAGCGCAGGAAGTCGACGGCCTCGCGAACCTCGGCGACGCCGTCGGCCAGCGATTTGCCGGCCTCCCTTGTGGCGAGCGCAAAGAATTCGACGGCGTTCGCCTCGTAGAGATCGGCGGCGCGGTTCAGGATGGCCGCGCGCTCGCCCACGGGACGCTTCGCCCAGGCCGGCTGCGCTTCCAACGCAAAGCGCACGGCGGTCGCCACCTGCTTGGCAGCGGCTTCGCTGACCGTGCCGACCACCTCGTAAGGCTTTGCCGGGTTTACAATTGGACGCTGCTTGCCGTAGCCGGCCGCCCGGGTGATCGGCTTGGCATGCCAGCGATCCGGCCCGACGAAGGCCTCCCTGGCCTTGTCGATCGCCGCCAGCGTCATCGTGTCGGTGATATCGAAACCCTTCGAGTTGCGGCGGCCGGCGCCAAAAATCTGCGAAGGCCGGGCAATCGCCGGATTGGCGGCCGGACCCTGGCTCTCCACGGTTTCGAGTGGATCGCGGGCAATGTCCTCCGGCTCGACGTCCTCGTCGGTGAGCTGGTGCACGAAGGAGGAGTTGGCGCCGTTCTCCAGCAGCCGGCGGACCAGATAGGCAAGCAGATCGGAATGCGCACCGACTGGTGCATAGATGCGGCAGCGCGTGCCCTCGGCCCGGCGCACCGTCTCGTGCAGCGCCTCGCCCATGCCATGCAGGCGCTGGAATTCGAAGGCGTCGCGGTTCGTCGCCATCGACAGAATGGCGGCGACGGTGTGGGCATTGTGGGTGGCGAATTGCGGATAGATGCGGTCGGTCATGCCAAGCAGTTTTTTCGCGCAAGCGATGTAGGAGACATCAGTGTTGACCTTGCGGGTGAAGACGGGATAACCGGCGAGCCCGAGCGTCTGCGCCCGCTTGATCTCGGTGTCCCAATAGGCGCCCTTGACCAGCCGCACCATGATGTTGCGGCCGTACTTCTTGGCCAGTGCATAGAGCCAGTCGATGGCGAAGGCCGCGCGTGGTCCATACGCTTGCACCACCACACCGAAACCATTCCAGCCGGCGAGCTCCGGCTCAGCCAGCACCCGCTCGATGACATCGAGAGACAGATCGAGGCGGTCGGCCTCCTCGGCATCGATGTTGAGACCCATGCGCGAATGGCGCGCGGCCAGCGCCAACGACAGCAGTCGCTCGGCCATGACCGGCAGCATCCCGTCCTTCTGCGCCACCTCATAGCGCGGATGCAGCGCCGACAGCTTGACCGAGATTCCGTGGTTCTGGCGGATATCAGGGCCATTGGAACCGGCGTCGAGCGAGGAAATCGCGTCGGCATAGGCCTTGTGGTAACGCAAGGCATCGGCCTCGGTGCGGGCTGCCTCGCCCAGCATATCGAAGGAATAGAGATAGCCCTTCTGCGTCATTGGCCGGCCGCGCTTGACGGCTTCAGTGATGGTGCGGCCGAGCACGAACTGCTCGCCCATTTCGCGCATGGCGGCGGCCACTGCCTTGCGGATGACCGGCTCGCCCAACCGCCGCACCATCGAGCGCAGCGTGCCTTCGATGCCGCCCTCGCCTTCATCGAGGACACGGCCGGTCAGCATCAGCGCCCAGGTCGAGGCGTTGACGAAAATGGAACTCGAGCCGCCCGAATGCGCCGACCAGTCGTGCGGCGCGATCTTGTCGGCGATGAGGTCGTCCATCGTCTCGGTGTCGGGCACGCGCAACAACGCCTCGGCCAGGCACATCAGCGCCACGCCTTCCTTGGTGGAAAGACCGTAGGCGGAGAGGAAGACTTCCATCAGCCTTGGATCGGACGATCCACGCACCGCCCGCACCAGATCCGCGGCGCGGGCAGAGATTGCCTTGCGGTCTTTCGCTGAAAGCCCCGTCGCCTCGGCCAGTCGCTTCACGGCCTCGTCTTCGTCGGGCAGATAGTTGGCGCGGATCTGCTGGCGGATGGCATCAAGCGCTGGCATGGCGGTCCCATGGATCGAGCAAAGGGGATCGGGCCGGCGGTCACCGAACCGAATGGCGCAAGCTAGCACAAATGCGAAATTTCGGCCGGTCCAAAGAAATCGACACTGCAGCTCATTTGCCCTATCTTGGGCGTCCAGAAATTGACATATGGCCTGAAACTTCGATGACAGAAGACCAATTGGACCGCATCGACAGGAATATCCTGGCGGCGCTGGCAAGCGATGGCCGGCTGTCCATGTCAGAACTGGCGGCAAAGGTCGGCCTGTCGAAGACGCCCGTCCAGGCGCGGGTGAAGCGGCTGGAAAAGGAAGGCTACATCAGGGGCTACCAGGCGATCATCGACCGCGAGCGCATGGACGAAGGCCATGTTGCCTTCGTCCAGGTGAAGTTGTCCGACACCCGATCCGCCGCGCTCGACGCCTTCAACCGATCCGTGCAGGCCGTGCCGGAGATCGAACAATGCCACATGATGGCGTCGAGCTTCGACTATCTGCTGAAGGTTCGCACCCGGGATATCGCCGCCTACCGCCGCGTCTTGGGCGAGCGTATTTCAGCCCTGCCCCACGTCGCCCAGACCTCGACCTTCGTGGCAATGGAGACGGTGAAGGATCGGTAACTCACTCCGAAAGCGTCTTCAGGAACGCCACCAGCGCCGCACGTTCATGATCCGACAGCTCCAGCGGATGAATTTCGGACGTACCCTCCACGCTAGGGGCCGCCTTGGCGTAGTGCGCCACCACTTCGTCGAGCGACGAAAACTGCCCGGCATGCATGTAGGGCGGCCGCGTTGCGGCTCCGCGCAGCGACGGTGTCTTGTAGGCGCGGATGAGTTGCGGCGCATCCTTGACCATGAAGCGCAGTTCGCCACAGGCGGTGGCGTCGCCATCGCGATAGGCGCCGAAGCAGTTGAACGGGTCGGCTTCGACTTGGCGCACGGCATCGATGCGGCCGCGATCTGGCGGCAGGCCCGCAACGGGCGGCACGCCGGTGTTGTGAAAACCGTTGTCGGTGAAGCGCGGGCCGTTGTGGCAGGTCACGCAATTGGCCTTGCCGATGAACAGTTTTAGCCCAAGGATCTCCTCCTTCGAAAAAACAGCGTCGCCTTTCGGCTCGGCGCCGGTGACGAGGTCCATCGCAAAGCGGTCGAAGCGCGTCGGCGCTGGCTCGATCGATCGTTCGAAAGCGGCGATCGCCTTGCCGATATTGGCAAAGACGCCGTTGATGGCGTCACGCTGCACGCCGCTCATCGCGTCCCAAGCAGCCTTCTCAGCATCGTTTCCAAGCGGGCTGGCATTCGACGGCATGTCGGAAAAATCGGGCAGCGGCCCGAAGATGCGCTCGTAGCGTTCGCCGAAGCGCGCCTTGATGTAATGGGCGTAGGCAGCGCGGTTTCCTGCCTGCTCCAGTGGATTTTCGAGCGGTGTTAGCGCTTGCGCCCACAGGCTATCGCGGCGGCCGTCCCAGAAGAACCAGGGATCGCGCGCCACTCCGGCCAGCGGCATGGTGCGCCGGTTGGTGTGGCCGACGCCGACGGCTTGTGGCAGGTCGTCCTGGAATTGCCGGTCGATCTTATGGCAGGTCGAACAGGATACCGTGCCATCACGGCTCATGCCCTGATCGAAAAACAGCGTCGAACCGAGTGCGGCGGCGGCCGGCACGTCGGCAAAGCGGTTGGTGGTGTCGGGCTTGGGCGGCGGCAGTGAGGACAGCGCCAGCGAGGCGATGGTCTTCTTCTCGGCGTCGGAAAAGTCAGGCTCGCCGCAACCGGCAAGCATAACGGCAACCATCATTGCCAGAAAACGTGAAAGCCACCTCATTTCTTGCTCACAGCACCACATTGAAGAGCACGGTGTCGGAGCCGGCATTGGCCGAAATGGCGAAATGCAGCTGCCACCAGCCGCTCATGGTGAACTTCACCCCCTCTATGCGATAGCGTCCGTCGCCGAGATAGTCGGTCGCCTGCGGGCTGGTTGGCAGGCCATGGCTGTGCAGCGGCATGCCGCCAGAGATCGTGATCGCGGCCCCCTCGACCGGAGCTCCGGCCCTTGTCTTCAGCGTCAGCAGCCAGGATTGCAACTGGCCTTGCCGCACAACGCCCCGCTCCGGCAAGAAACTAGCCACGAATAGCCCGTTGTCGGTGTTCTTCGTGCGCGAAACATCCGGGCCGGCAGGCAGCGACGACCGCGGCGCCGTCAGATAGACCACCGCGAGAACCCCGACCAGCAAGGCAGCCAGACCAAAACCTGCGAGAAGATAGCGCCATATCGATGCCAAACCGTTTCCTCTTCTGCAGACAACGCTCTGCCGGACGGATCGCATCCCGCCAGCTGTGGGAAAACGCCATGGCGGAAAAAACCCTGCTTGCCAAGCATGGCGCTGCCGGTGGCAAAAAGCTACAGCAGCGAGATCACTGGAGGATTGCAGATGGCGGGAAACGGCGTCGCCTCGATCGGCGAATGCATGCTCGAACTGTCGGGTCAGACGGGACCAAACTGGCGCATGGGCTTTGCCGGTGATACGTTCAACACGCTTTGGGCACTGCACGCGTTGAGCACTGGGCGGCCCGCAACCTATGTCTCGGCCTTCGGCGACGATCCGTTTTCCCAAGGCCAGATCGGCTTCTTCGCGGAAAACGGCATCGGCATCGGCTCCAGCCCCATCATAGCGGGGGCGCGACCGGGTCTCTATGCCATCACGCTCACCGGCGCCGAGCGTTCCTTCACGTACTGGCGTTCCGACGCCGCTGCCCGGCAGCTTGCCTCGGATCCTGCAGCACTATCGAAAAACCTGGAAAATCAGGCCTTTGTCTATTTCAGCGGCATCACTTTGGCAATTCTGAGCGAGGCCGCGCGCACCACATTGCTGGCGGCTGTCGCCAAGGCGCGGGCAGCCGGCTCGACTGTCGCGTTCGATCCCAATTACCGGCCGCGGCTTTGGCGCAATCGCGAGGAGGCGCAGGCCGCGATCGCCGAAGCCCTTGTCGTCACCGACATCGCACTGCCGACCTTCCCCGACGAGCAGATGCTGTTTGGTGATAAAACACCGCGGGCGACGGCCGAGCGGCTCGGGCAACTCGTCGGTGAGGTCGTCGTCAAGAATGGCGAAGCGCCGGCACTGATTGCCCAAGGAGAAACGCTGTGCGAGGTCCCGGCGATCCATGTCGCCGACCCCGTCGATACGACCGGCGCAGGCGACTCGTTCAACGGCGGTTATCTTGCAGCTCGTCTTGCCGGCCATGAGGCGCTGGAAGCCGCACGCCGTGCCCATCGCGTCGCCGCCGCCGTGGTGCAGGTGCGCGGCGCGCTGGCGCCGTTCGAGACGCTGCGAAACGCTTTCGAAGGCTAAGGTCCGGTGAAGATTCAGGTCAGGCCGAGCCGAAAACAGCAGGTTCCGAGAACCGGAGCGGAGCGTACTTTTGGGTATGTGAGCACCGGAAGCGCAGGAAACTGCTGTCTGCAGGCCGGTCTCACCTGAATATCGGCGGACCTTAAGGCAGGCGGAAGCGATACTCCGTCACATGATGGTAGATCGCGCCCGGCCACAAGGTTGCCTGCGGGAAATAGGGCCGGTTCGGCGCATCCGGCCATACCTGCGGCTCCAGGCAGAAACCGCAAAAGGCCTTGTAGTTGCGGCCTTCGAGTCCGGTACGCGGCGTCACGTACTGGCCGGTATAGAGCTGAACGCCGGGCTCGGTGGTCCAGACTTCCATCTCGACACCGGAACTGGCGCCTTGCGTCCATGCCGCCTGCTTGAGTGGTCCACGTGACGCGGCAAGGCAAAAATTCTGGTCGTAGGACAGTTGCTCGCCCTCGGTCTCCATGCGCAACGGCCGCGCTTGGCGGAAATCGAACGGCGTGCCGTCAACCGGCTTGACCACCCCGGTCGGGATCATGTCGCCATCGACTGGCAGATAGGCACCGGCATTCAGCATCATCCTGTGGTCGAGAATGTCGCCGGCACCGCCATCATCCAGGTTGAAATAGGAATGCTGGGTGAGATTGCACAGCGTCGGCTCCTCGCAGGTGGCGGTCAGCTCGACACTGAGCGTGCCCGGGATCTTCAGCCGATAGGTGCAGGTGACGTCGAGCGCGCCGGGAAAGCCCATCGAGCCATCGGGATCATGCAGCGTCAGGGTGACGAAATCCCTGCCATGCAGTGAAACCGTCCACGGCCTGTGGGAATAGCCCTGCGAGCCGCCATGCAACGTATGTTTCCCGAGGAAATTTTGCTCGGTCTGATAGCGACTGCCGGCGATGGTGAAACGGCCATCGCGGATGCGGTTGGCATAGCGGCCGACGACGGCGCCGAAGAAGGCCGTATCGGTCTCATAGGATCCCAGATTGTCATAGCCGAGCACCAACGGCGCATCGTGCCCGGTTAGGCGCAGATCCTGGATGATCGCTCCCAGGCCAAGGATGTTGGCAGTGATGCCGCCGCCCCTGATCGTGAAGCGACGCACCGCCTCGCCTGCCTGCGTCGTACCGAAAACCTCGCCGTCCTTCATCGCCATGCCCGCAAATGCCAGTTGATCCAGTCGGCTGGTTTCCCGCACAAAACGGGCAGGCCATCGGCCTCCCCATCTCAGGAATAGATTATCAGAGGCCGAGGCCGCCAATGCAGACATATTTGGTATCGAGATAATCCTCGATGCCCTGATGTCCGCCTTCCTTGCCGAGGCCGGATTCCTTGACGCCGCCGAACGGAGCTTCCGGTGTGGTGATAAGGCCTTCATTGACGCCGACCATGCCGTATTTCAGTCCTTCCATGACGCGGAAGGCGCGGCCGAGATCGCCGGTGTAGAAATAGCAGGCGAGACCGAATTCGGTGTCGTTGGCGAGCGCGACGGCTTCCTCTTCGGTGTCGAACTTGAACACCGGTGCCACCGGGCCAAAGATCTCTTCCTTCATAAAGCGCATCTTGGGTGTCGCGTTGGCGATGACCGTCGGCTGGAAGAAGGAACCGCCGAGCGCATGGCGCTTGCCGCCGGCGACGACCTTGCCGCCCTTGGACGTCGCGTCGGCGATCAGTTCCTCGACCTTCTCGACCGCCTTCTCGTCGATCAGCGGTCCCTGCTGCACGCCGTCCTCAAGGCCGGAACCGACCTTCAGCCCGTTGCTGGCGGCGGCGAGCTTCTCGACGAATTTGTCATAGACACCAGCCTGAACCAGGAAGCGGTTGGTGCAAACGCAGGTCTGACCGGAATTGCGATACTTGGCGGTGATCGCACCGGCGACGGCACGCTCGAGGTCGGCGTCGTCGAAGACGATGAACGGCGCGTTGCCGCCGAGTTCCATCGACACCTTCTTGACGGTGACCGACGACTTCTGAATGAGAAGCTTTCCGACCTCGGTCGAGCCGGTGAAGGTGATCTTCGACACCAGCGGATTTGCGCAGATCTCGTCGCCGATCTCGCTGGCCGAGCCGGTCAGGATGTTGATGACGCCCTTCGGGAAACCGACTTCCTCGGCGAGCGCGCCCCAGGCAAGACCCGAGTAAGGCGTCTGCGAGGCGGGCTTTACCACCGCGGTGCAGCCGGCGGCGAGCGCCGGGCCGAGCTTGCGGGCCAGCATAGAGGACGGAAAATTCCACGGCGTGATGGCGGCGATGACGCCGACCGGCTCCTTGGTCACCAGGATGCGGCGGTCCGCCCACGGCGATGGTACCAGATCGCCATAGGTGCGGCGACCTTCCTCGGCGAACCACAGGATATAGGACGCTGCCGAGCCGATCTCGCCCTTGGATTCGAACAGCGACTTGCCCTGCTCGATGGTCAGCAATTCGGCCAGCACGTCCTGATTGTCCATCATCGCGTCGTGCAGCTTGCGCAGCAGCTTCGAGCGCTCGAGCGCGGTCGTCTTGCGCCACGACTTGAAGGCGGCGGCGGCGGCTTCGATGGCGCGACGGGTCTCGGCCTTGCCGGACTTCGGCACGGTGCCGATCTTGAGGCCGGTGGCCGGATTGTTGACGTCGACCGTCTGGCCGCTGTCGGCCTGCACCCATTCGCCGTTGATGAGATTGGCCTGCCGCATGAAATGGCTGGTTTTCTGAAGCATGGTCTATCCTCCGTTCGGCACTGACGGCCGGTCTGTGAAGTCTTCGGTGAGCGCGCGCCATGGACTGAAGCCCGCACGCCGGAGCCATTGCTCTTTACCTAGGGCAAGGCCCGCAAGCAATCGCTACATGGCATATAGGGGTTGGGCCAGTCGGGGGCGAGAGCAGGCTCGCTTATGAGATGCCGATCGCAGGCGGGCATCGCCCGAAAATCGGCACACATGGTATCAGAAAACGTGGAGCACCACCGTCAGCCAGAAAGCGGTGGTGATGGCGGCGCAGGCGGTCGCGATGGTCATCTGGTTCGACGCCAACGCCTGGCCCGTGTTAAACTGCACCGCGATCAGATAGGAATTGACGCCGGATGGCATCGCGGCAACCATCACCGCCACCTTGGCAGTCAAGGGCGGCAGGCCGAGCAGCCAGACGAAGGCGAGGACCAGCGCCGGCATCAGGAACAGCTTCAACGCCGAAAGCACCAGCGCCGGCCTGATATTGCCCGAAATGCCGAAGCGGCGCAGGCTGAGCCCCATGGCGAACAACGCCACCGGCCCCGCCGTACCGGCCAATGCATCGACCAGGCGCATGGCGACATCAGGCAGCGGCGCACCTGTGATGCGCCATGCAAGTCCTGCCAGAATGCCGATGATCAACGGATTCATGAAAAGCCGCTTGAGGAAGCTATGAATAACGCGCAACGGATGCACCGGTTCGCCGCTGGCGCGCCCGAAGGCTTCGAACAACACGATCGAGGCCATCAGCATGATCGGCAGATGCACTGACACCAGCAACGACAGTACCTCGAAACCATCCGCTCCGAATATGCCGAGGATAAAGGGAGCGCCGAGCAGCACGATATTGGAAAAGGCCGATGAAACTCCGCCGACGACGCCGGCGCGTGCATCTCGCCCGAATATCCGCGTGGTGACGAGATGGCCGGCAGCCCAGGTGATTGCCACGGCCGCGAAATAGGCGCCCCACAGCGACCAAGGTGCCACTCCGTGGAAATCCGCGTTCACCATGGTCTGGAACAACAGCAGCGGCATCGCTACGCTCACCGCGAAATCGGCTATGCCCTCGCCGCTCGCCGGCTTCAGATAGCCGGTAAACCCGGCGAGATAGCCGAGCGCGACAAGACTGAAGACGAAAAGGACGGTTTCGGTGAGCGGAGACATTTTTCCCGTGATAGGCGAGCCATGGTCGCGGCGCAATCGCGCCCGAATTTGATCATCGTCGGCTGGCAGGCTTATAGAGGGTTTGAAGCATCGGGCGGATGAAACGACAAATGGCCTTTGTCGGCACTTGGAACGGCAATCTTGTCCGGCGGCTGGCGACTTTCGTCAGCGTGCTGCTTTGCCTCGGGGTTGGTATGGCTCAGGCCGCCGAAACCAAAAACCTCAAGGGCGTGGCGCTGATCATCGGCCAGTCGAAATACGAGCACATCGCCGCCCTCCCCAACCCGGCCAATGACGCCCGCGACATGGCCAAGATGCTGACTGATCTCGGTTTCGACGCCCGCAGCGTCACCGATCGCGACGCCGCCAAGCTGAAGCGCGACCTGGAGCGTTTCACGGAAGATGCCGAAGGCGCAGATGTCGCCTTCATCTATTATTCCGGTCACGGCATCGAGGCCGGCGGCGAGAACTATCTGGTTCCGGTCGATGCCGACGTGTCGTCACTCAGAGATGCCGATCAGGCACTGGTGCCGATATCCGCCGTCATGGACGCGCTGAAGACGACAATACCGGTGACGATCGTGCTGCTCGATGCCTGCCGCACCAACCCGTTTCCCGCGGGCGCCGTGGTGCGGCGCGCCCCGACCGCCTCCGCCTCGCCCATCGGCGCCGGCGGGCTGGAACCGGTGCGCGGCGCCAAGGCGCTCGGCAATGCGCCGGCGACGGACGCAAGCCTGGGCACGGTGGTCGGCTTTGCCGCCGAGCCGGGCCGCCCGGCGCTCGATGGCGCCGCCGGCGAAAACAGTCCCTACGCGGCCGCCCTGCTGCGCCACCTCGCGGCGATGAAGGGCACCGAGTTCGGCTCGGTCATGCGCATGGTGACCGAGGAGGTCTATCTCGACACCAAGGCAAAACAGCGTCCCTGGGTCAATGAAAGCCTGCGCCGGCTGCTCTATTTCGGCGTCACACCTGTGGAGCCGACCGGCGACGACGGGCTGATCACCGGCGAACGGCGCCAGTTGCTGTTGACGATTTCCGAGCTGCCCGACCCGAAACGGGCACAGGTGGAACTGGCCTCGCTGCAGGAAGGCGTGCCGCTCGACGCACTCTATGGCGTGCTGAAGGCGCTAGGCACGGAAAAAATCCCCGAAGATCCGACCGACCTGCAAAAGGTGCTCGACGCCCAAGCTGAACGCCTGAAGAAGATGATGTCCGAGCGCGCCGCACTGCGCACCGACGATCCGGAGATCAAACGGCTGGTCGCCTCCGCCGACAAGGCGATCGGCCAGGGCGCCATCGTGACGGCGCGGAAATTCCTCGACGACGCCGTCGGCCGGGTCGAGCAGACCAACGATGCAGTTGATGACGCCGAGGATCTCCTCAAGCAGAAGCGTCTTGCCGATGCCGCGATCTACGCCAGGCGCGCCGGCGCCTCGGCACTGGTCTTCGACTACAAATCCGCCGCCGGCGACTATGCCAAGGCGTTTTCGCTGGCGGAAAAATGGGACGACAAGCTGCGCTGGAACTACAAGAACCAGGAAGCCGAGGCGCTGAACGCTTACGGCTACGCCACCGGTGACCTCGATGCGCTGCAGCACTCCATCGAGGCCTATCGCATCATCCTCAACTTCATTCCCAATGGCGAACAGAACCGCGACTGGGCGATCACCCGCAACAACATGGCGGTGGTTCTTCAGACCATCGGCGAGCGCGAGACCGAAACGGCTCACCTCGAAGAAGCGGCTCGGATCTTCCGTGATTCCCTTGTCGTCTTCGAGCATGAGAAGGACGACCTCAACTGGGCCGCCGCGCAAAACAATCTGGCCAATGTGCTCTTGAAGATCGGCGAACGCGAGAGCGACCCGAAGCGCCTGAATGAAGCGGTGGTGGCGATGCGCGCCACACTCGAGAAGCGCCCGCGCGACAAGGTGCCGCTCGACTGGGCGGCTTCGCAGAACAACCTCGGCCTGGCGCTCTATGCGCTTTCCGAACGCGAACCCACTAGCGAGCATCTGACGCAAGCCGAAGCCGCCTACCGGCTCGCGCTCAAGGAATACACCCGCAAAAAAGCGCCGGTGGAATGGGCGATGGTCGAGAATAATCTCGGCAACACGCTTGTGTCGCTTGGCATCCAGCTCAACGACAACGCAACGATCAACAAGGCGGCCGATGCATTCCGTGCCGCGCTCGAGGTGCGAACCCGCGAAACCTTCCCGGTCTCGTGGGCAACCAGCCGGCTGAATCTGGGCAACGCACTGAGTGGTGTCGCCCGCTTCGATATGGGAACCGGCGCGCTCGAAGAGGCAGCGGCGGCCTATGACGATGCTCTGACGGTGTTTACCCGGCAGCGTTTCCCGATGGACTGGGCGTCGGCGCAGAACAATCTCGGCTCGATCTACCAGACGCTTGGCCAGCGCACCCGAGACGCGGCCAAGCTCGAGCAATCGGTGAACGCCTTCCAGGCCGCGCGGCAGGTCTATGTCAGGCGAAAATTCCCCCTCGACTGGGCGATGAGCCACTACAATCTCGGCAACACGCTGCAGCTTCTCGGCGGCGTGACGGACAAGCCCGAACTTTACGGCGAGGCCATCGCCGCCTATCGCGATGCGTTGCGCGAGTACAAGCGCGAGACGAACCCGCGGCAATGGGCGCTGAGTGAAGCCGGTCTCGGGTCGGCGCTGCACTGGCTGAGCATGAGCGATGCCAATCCCAAAACCCTGCACGATTCAATCGTGGCCCGGCGGGCAGCGCTTGAGGTGCTGACTATCGAAGCCGCCCCCATCGATTGGGCCAACGCCCAGAACGGCATAGGCATGAGTCTGCTCAACCTCGGCAATCTCGAACGCACGGACAAATACCTCGATGACGCGGAGGCAGCCTTCACGGCGACGCTGAAGGTATTCACCCGCGAGAGTCAGCCCTTGCAGTGGGCGTTCGAACAGAACAACCTCGGCGACGTCCATTGGAACCACGCCAGTTACGGCGCGGGTAAGCTGGAATATCTGAAAGCCATCGAATTCTTCGAGAACGCCAAGCGGGGGTTTACCGAAGCCGGCTACACGATGCCCATTCCGTTGACCGACCAGAAAATCAATCTGGCGAAGAAGCAGATGGCCAAGAAGTAAGGCTCCGCCCGACCGCGCCTTGTCTTTCGGCTGGCTTTACGTCCCTATATGTCCGGTCACCGGAACCCATTGCCGGGAACCGGAGAAGGATAGCCTATGATTCGATTTGTGCTGGCTTTGCTTCTGCTGGCCATCCCGGCCGCAGCCCACGCCACGGACGCCGGCTGGGCACTATTACGCGATGGCGGCCATGTCGTACTACTGCGTCATGCCATGGTCACCGGCATCACCGATCCGGTCAATTTCGACATCGACAGCTGTGCCACCCAGGTCAACCTGTCGGCGCGCGGCAAGCAGCAGGCGAGCAAGATCGGCGCCTTGTTCGCCGCTCGTGCAGCACCAATCGAGCGCGTGCTGTCCAGCCGCTACTGCCGCTGCGTGGACACCGCCCGCATTGCTTTCGAGGCCGAACCG
Organism: Mesorhizobium sp. M1050; assembly: GCF_040318715.1. Taxonomy (NCBI): domain Bacteria; kingdom Pseudomonadati; phylum Pseudomonadota; class Alphaproteobacteria; order Hyphomicrobiales; family Phyllobacteriaceae; genus Mesorhizobium; species Mesorhizobium sp. M1050. The sequence goes on from NZ_JAMYMV010000010.1 coordinate 127,583, forward strand.
AAACAGTTTGCACCGCTCGATCTCCTGAAGGGCGACGCGGCGCAAAAAGCCTCTCAGATCGCAGCGATCCTGAAGGAGATCCGCGCCTATTCCGGCTCCGACAATCTGGTCATGGTCACCCATCTGGAAAATATCCAGGCACTGACCGGCGTTTCGCCCCGCGAAGGCGAGGCCGTGGTCGTCGAACCGCAGGACGATGGCCTGCGCGTACTCGGCCGGGTCACCTTTTAGGCACTGCACTCCATCACGGATGGTTTGAAGCGGTGTTGCCGAAATGCCACCATTGAAAGACGCCGCAAATCAGCCGCGACAATCCCGCTTGCGACAACCCGTCGCAGGGGCTATAGGCGCGCTCCCGGTCACGAGAACTGGAGTGAGCACAACGGTTGGAGCTTTCGTCTCCGCCCGTGCAGGCGGCTTTGCCGCCCTGTATACGGCGCCGCTTTGGGGATTGGGATCGCGGATGTAGCTCAGCGGGAGAGCGCCGGATTTGGGTCCGGAGGTCGGGGGTTCAATTCCCTTCATCTGCACCACGGATAGCTCAGCTGGGTAGAGCATCAGATCGAGAATCTGACTGTCGAAGGTTCGATTCCTTCTCCATTGGCTTCCAAGCCATTCGAAAACGGTCCGGGGACTGGAATGCGAAAGACTGGACGGATGGCCCAGGCCCTCGGGCACGGATCATCCTGAGCGTCTTCCGCCATCGGCTCGCGGCCAGGCCCGCGGTGACGATCAAGGCGCAGTGTCGCCTGCAAGGGAGGCCAGGGCCTCCGGCGCTCGCTTCGCTGCCTCGCGATCCGCTCCCGCAGGCCCGCCACGGATTGATGCCACCAGTCCCCGGATCATTCGTGCCCGGACGAAACGATGTGAAACGAGAAACGAAAAGGACGATCGACGCATGACTTGACGCCTCGCATTGGCCATGCCCGACTGGAGTAAAAGACAATGACTATTCTCGATCAGGTTCTTGGACGCGAGCGCGTCCTCGTAAGGGAAAACGAACGTGCCCTCACCCTGCACAAGGGTGAGATCAAGGCCGTCCTGATGCCGGGCGAACATTGGCTCGCCAACCGGCGCGGCAGCCTCGAAGTGTCCCGGCACGATCTAAAGAACCCGGAATTCGTTTCGGCATACGAGAAGGCGTTGTTCGACAAGCTCCCGGATGTGGCCGCGCGTCATTTCACCGTCGTTCGCACCGGGCGCACGGACGTTGCAATCATCGAGCGTGACGGCAATTTGCACGCCGTGCTGGCGCCGGATCGCAAGCTGGTGCTGTGGACGGATGCCGGTCCGTGGAAGGTGACGCTGATCGACACATCGGCCGACCTCGCCGTCGATGCGGCGGTCATGCGCCGGCTCGGCCAGGCTCGGAAGGCGGAATTGATGTCCGTCCATCCGGTCGTCGATGGTCAGGCCGGACTGCTGTTCATCGACGGTGTCCTGGTCAGGACGCTGACGGCGGGTGTGCATGGCTTCTGGAACGTCGGACGCATGGTGCAGATCAAGGTCGTCGACCTCAAGCGCCAGTCGCTTGACGTTGCCGGGCAGGAAGTGCTGACCAAGGATCGCGTGACGATCCGCGTCAACATCGCCGCCGAATACCGGGTCGTCGACCCGGTCAAGGCGGTGAGCATGGTGAAGGACTTCTCCGAAGCCCTCTACCGCGCCCTGCAGTATGCCTTCCGCAAGACGCTTGGCGCGCTGACGCTCGACCAGATCCTTGAAAAGAAGGTGACGATCGACGAGGAGGCGGCGGCCAAGGTTCGCGCCGATATGGCCGAGATCGGAGTGGAGGTCAGCGATATCGCCCTCAAGGATGTTATCCTGCCGGGCGAGATGCGCGAGATCCTCAACCAGGTGGTGTCGGCCGAAAAGCAGGCCGAGGCCAACATCATCCGTCGCCGCGAGGAGACGAACGCCACGCGTTCGCTGCTCAACACGGCCAGGGTGATGGCGGAAAACCCGGTAATGCTGCGGCTGAAGGAGCTCGAGGCTCTGGAAACCATCGCCGGCAAGGTCGAGCGGCTGACCGTCCACAACGGAACGGGCGGACTGCTCAACGACCTGGTCAAGCTCCGCGACAGCTGATGCATGCCGCCCAAGACTGGTTCCAGCTTGGGAAAGCGACCTGCATCGAAACAAAGGCTGACGTAACGTCAAGGGAAGGGGCGCCCGGGCGCCCGGGGCCCGGGTTGGGCGGTCGCGTTATGACAAGAGCCGGCCCACCGGCCCCG
>NZ_JAMYMV010000011.1:0-122132 GCF_040318715.1 Mesorhizobium sp. M1050
GCGGTCCTCATTAGACGGTTTCGAGCCGGCTGAACCGAACGGGGATGAGTTTCCGAGTCTTGAGTTGCCCTGCCACGTCCTTGTCGATAACAGTCAGAAACTGTACGTCTTCAGACACCAAAGGCAGAACCAGACGTCCCCCTGGCTTGAGCTGCTCCAGCAAAGCCGGCGGCGTCCGCTCAGCGGCTACGCTAACCAGGATCTTGTCGAATGGGGCGTGCTCGAGCCAACCGCGAGACCCGTCTCCGACACGAATGGCGACATTCGAGAAGCCAAGGCCCTGCAGCAGGGTCGAGGCATGGCTTGCGAATTCCTCGATGATTTCGACGCTCCAGACTTGTCCGGAGAGTTCCGCGAGGATTGCGGTTTGATAGCCCAGTCCAGTACCGATCTCGAGCACAGCCTGGTGCGGTTGGGGAGCAAGGAGATCGGTCATCAGAGCGACAATGAAGGGCTGCGAGACGGTCTTATCGAAGCCGATCGGCAGCGGCATGTCCTGGTAGGCATAAGGCGCGACCGGGGCTGGCACGAAGAGATGCCGCGGGACCCGCCGCATCGATGCCATCACCCGCTCATCGAGCGTTGCTTTGCCGAGTTCTTCGCTTGCAAGGTCGGCATGGATCGCAATCATCTCGACCATGTGCCTGCGTAAAATCGCAAGGTGCTCTTCGGTCATCGGTTTCATGACGGTGGGGGCTTTCTCCAACCAGTCTGCTGCCAGGTACAGTCTACCACTGTCGCGAATCGAAAAGCGATCCTCGGTCGCTCGAAGTGGCCGAAGCAGGAAGGCTGACGCTCCGCAGAGGCCAGTGCCGCCGCCGAGATTCTCGGCGCGGACATCGAGTTCTTCGACGCCGACGACTAAATCCACATGTCACAGGCCGATTGGCGAATGTGGTGCAAGTTTCTTGTCGCTAAGAGTAAAGCCGGTTCTTCAGTCGTGCAGAAGATCTCCCCTGGTAGACAGCGCGGAGCATAAGGGCTGTCCCGACAATAGTGCCAGTCTCCGTGGGGAACGCACGACAGCGGCTAGGGCTGCATCGTTGATCGCCATGGGCAGACCGGGCTGCTGCCAGGCCGTCAGAGGAAAGTGGACCGTCCGTTGGCGGAGCCAAAGCGGACCTGTGGCTTCGACGCTTGGAATGTGGGAAGCGGACATTCAGGCGCTCACATGAATCGACGTGAACTCACCTAACCGGTCATTCACGGCGTGGAATCCTGGCTCGGAAGCGGACATGCCATGTGATCGAAGATCATGACCCTGTCCGACATTCGGGCTCTCATGCAGCAAGATACACAGACCCGAAAAGCTGTCTTTCAGGGGCGGCGGCAATGGCATCAACCTGCGACCTGCTGTAAGCTTGGAAAGCGGGTAACAATCCGCGAAGGAATGGGGGATGGAACGTCATCTCGCAGCCGTCCTGATTGCCGATGTTGTCGGCTATGGCCGCTTGAGCCAGATCGACGACGAGGGTACGCGTGCACTTTTCCGAACCGACCTGAACGAAGTATTCGAGCCAAGGATCACTGCGCACCATGGTCGACTGGTGAAAACCATGGGAGATGGGATGCTGGTCGAGTTCCACAGTGTGGTCGACGCCCTACGCTGCGCGGTCGAAATCCAGCAACAGAAGCCGGAGGTGAACGTTCTCACGCGGCCAGAACGGCGGCTTGATTTCCGCATCGGCATCAATCTGGGCGATGTTATCGTTGAGGGTGACGACATCCACGGCGATGCCGTGAACATCGCCGATCGGCTGCAAGGGCTGGCGGAACCTGGAGGAATCGCGATTTCCGCCACCGCCTGCGACCATGTGAGGGGAAAGGTGCCGATCGGCTTTGCCTCACTCGGCGAGCAGAAAATGAAAAGTATCGCCGAACCGGTTTGCGTGTACCGTGTCTTGATCGACCCCGCCACTGCGGGCAAGATCGTCGGTGCCAAACCCGGCCCTTCTTCCGGCGACGACAGTAAGCCGCCGGTAATTGCGGTTTTGCCGTTCGAAAACCTGAGCGCCGACGACGGCTGGACGCGGCTGGCAGACGGCCTGTCGGCCGACATGATCGGCGACCTGGCGCGCTATCCCGACCTTGCGGTCATTTCGCGCCAGACCATGCAGTCCTATCGTGGACGGGCGAGCGACACACGCTCGGTTGGACGGGAACTGAACGCCGATTACCTGCTGGAAGGCACCCTTCAGGCGATCGGACACCGTGTCCGCGTCGCGGTGCAGTTGGTCGACACCCGGACCGGAGCCAACCTTTGGTCGGCGCGGTTCGACGAATCGACCGATGATTTTTTTCTCATGCAGGACAGCATCACACAGAACGTCATCAATGCCCTGGCAGGTACTTTCGGCAAGCTTGCCAATCTCGGGCGCGAAGTGGCTCGGCGGAAGCCTCCCTCGAGCCTGGGTGCTTACGACTGCTATCTACTCGGGGTGGAACTGCACGACAGATTTACGACCGAGGCGAGGGCAGAAGCCATACGCATGCTGTCCCGCGCCGTGGAACTCGACCCCGGCTTCGCGCGGGCCTGGATGACGTTGGGATTGGCACATGCGGTCGATGCCTTCAATGCCTTCACGCCAGATTCAGCCGCTTCGGTCGAGCGCTGGCGAGAATGCGTGGAAACGGCTCTGGCGCTCGATCCTACCGATCCGATGACGCGCCTTTACATGGGCGCTCTCCGCGCCCTTGACGGCGATATCAGCGGGGCCGCAGAGGAATACGACCGGGCGCTGGCCCTGGCACCCAATGACGCCGATGTGCTGTCGATGCTTGCCTCAAGCCGAGCTCTCGTGTGTGGAAATCCGGACGAAGGCTGTGCTCTTGCCGAACGGGCGCTTCGCCTCAATCCGCAGGCTCCGAGTTGGTACTACGCGCAGCTCGCCCGGGCGCGGTTCGTCGCCGGTCGCTATGCCGACAGTCTGTCGTCGCTGTGCCAAAGTCCGCCGGATATTCCCGTCACTCTGATGTTCCGTGCCCTGTGCCACGCGCTGCTCGAAGAGCCGGCGCAGGCGCAGTCGATCGCCAGGCGGATTGCCGTCGAGTTTCCAAGGTTCACCGTCGAGAACTTCATCCGAACCTATCCTGTCACCAATCCTCTTGCCCTCGCTGCGATCAAGGAAGGGGCTCGTCGTGCAGGTATAGCATAGCATAGAGCCGAAAACGGTGCCTAGTTCAGGAGGGGGACGCGCTTCCTGGATATGCCACGTGGCAAGCCGGGCCCAGCTTCCAGGCTGAAGGTCTGCTTCGTAGCGCTAATTGGGCGCTGGCGTGACCCCTGCTAAGCTTCCGCTCCTGGCGCTGCCACGACCTTCAAGCCGGAGGCCACCGAACTGAAGCTGTCGGAAACGGAAGTGCGTTCGGTCGGCTTCCTGTTCGATCTCTAAGGCGGAGACCGGGACAACAGCGACGACAGGGTCATGCCGCATCTGCGCTTCCTCAATGCGCTCGACGGCCAGCATCTGCAAAAATGGCAATACAAGCGTGAAACGGAACGCATTATCCCGCTCGGCACCGAGAACAAGACGATCAGCCACTACCATCTCTCGCCGGAGGGCTGGATCGACATTGCCGGCGGCGCGCAGCGCCTCTGCTACAATGAGATCCCGACGAAGGTGAACTGGACCTATCTGTGTTTCGACTTCGACCTGGAGTCGATGCGGGCGCTCGCCCTGCGGTGCAACGACCGCAGCTTCGATTTGTCTGGTTTCGAGTCGATTCACATTCCGGCCATGAAGAACTTCTGGTGCATGCTCAATTTCTGCGTGTTCGCCGAGACCGACGTCGCCAAGCGCGCGGTCCTCTACGTCGACGCAATCTGCATTTCGGGGATTTCTGATGCTGCCCGAGAGCATTACCGCCATTGTCGCGCGCAACGAGCGATGGAGCGGTGAGGCCGCCAGTGAACCTTATGAGGCGGATGGGCGCGCGAGGCGATTTTCTTCGTTCGGGCCTTGAAGGAGCCTAGCGGTCCCGTGCCGATGGCACGAGTCGAAATCTCGCCGGACGGGATGCGGTGGTTGCCGGAGGGCACCGAGTTCCGCATGCCCAACCGACGCGACGGCATGGCGATGGCGCGCTTGACGCATTTCGGCAACTGGCTGCGTGTAACGGCCCGCTTCGAGGAAGGTGGGGAATGTTTCGTGCTGGTGACACTCCACCTCAAGGCCTGACGGGCGGCAATTTCGTGGTTCGCAGCGATGCCTGGTGCACCAGCGACGTCCAGCTGTTGGTCGAGGCGAGGTGGCAGTAGAGCAGGCCGAGCGCGCCTGATCTTCTGAGGTCGAGGAAGGCTTCGTCGCTCAGCTTGTTGAAGGCCGGCTCGTCGATCACCTGGAAATCGGTGAGGTTGAGCACTTCGCCGCCCTCCAGCGTCACTTTGCTCTGGCGCGGCGCGAACAGGCCATGCGCGTCGATCCTGTCGATCATGATGCGGGTGGCTCTGAAATCGATCTGGAACTGATCGCAGAAGGCGAGCGCCTGCTTCGTCGCCTCGGTCGCCTCGGCGCCGCTGAAGAACGGCGCGATCTTGTCGTCGCGGAACGGCGCCATGAGCTGGTCGACAACGCGCTCGCTTGCCCGGTCGACGCACAGCGTCAGTCGGCCGGGCGCGTTCGGGTCGTCGGCCAGAATGAAGGGATAGCGGCGGACATAGGCGGGAACATAGTGCGGCCCGGTCCACCGTCCGTCGGCATCGACGAACAGGTTTTCGTTCTGTCGCACGCCGGTGATGATCACCGGCGCCTTGGCGGCACCGATGAAGACGATCGGGTAGGAGCGCATCGCCGCCGGCATTTCCGACGCCACCACCGGAATGGCGTGCGCCGAGCGGGCGAACGAAAAGTCGCTGCGCGCGGTCAGGCCAAGCGAGCCGTGCCGCACCGGGTTGAGCGCCTCCGGCGTGGAATAGAACAGCGGCATCGCATCGCCCGCCACTTCCGTCTTTGCATCCGCCATCGTCCGTCTCCCGCAAGCCGATCCGGCCGCCAATGGTCCCGAAGCCGGGATCTGTTCTTGTTTGCGCTGATCTTGGATCGAAAAGAATCCCGCGCGCGAACAAAGTACTACAGCGTCTCTTGCGCGCATAAAAGGACAGGCGGTGCTGTATTTTTGGGTTTGCGGCGGCGAATTGTCTTGCGGGCACGGCCCGGCCGCCTGCCCACCTCTGGACAGCTTGCGGCGAAGCGGCGACAGTGCCGCCGCTGGAGCAATTTCAGGAAAAGTGTGTAGCGTTTTCCCGGGAAAGCGCATAGCGCTTTTCCTTGGGAATTGCGAAGAAACACAAGCGGGAGCTGATCGGCAATCTGAACGCTGAACCGCTCCAACGGACAAATTGAGGCTGATGGCATGGCGTCGGTATCGGATTTCGAACAGGGACAAACCTTCACCATCGAAGCCGGGGGCCGGCAAATCCCGCTCGAACTGAGCGCGGTCAACCCCATCGCCGCCAGCCCGCGCCCGGGCGGCGGTTTCTCGCTGCTGTTCAGGGGCCCGCGCGAAATCGCCCTGCCGCAGGCGACCTATCTTTTCACAGGCGCAGGCGGCACCCACGAGATCTTCATCGTGCCGGTGGCGGCCGATGCTGCGGGGCGGCTTTACGAGGCGGTGTTCAATTAGGCGTCGCTAGCTTTCTGAGGCGACGCTTGCGCTGCGGCGCTGAACGTTGACGTCAGCGGGACAGTACGCGGCAGAACTATCCTGCAACCCAGCATGCTTCCTCCGGTCACATACCAGCTGCCTCACCACCCGGCGGCGCACAGGCCATCAGATCATGGACGCCCTTGTCCTCGACGACCGCGAAGCCAAGCTCGACATAGAGCCGCTTCGCCGGATTGTTCTTCTCGACGTGGATCGAGGCCGATTTGCCGGCTAACCATGCCTTGTCGATCAGGTCGCGCAGCAGCGCCGTGCCGTAGCCCTTGCGGCGATGGTCCGGCAGGAAAGCAATGTCGATGATGCGGTGCTGGCTCGGCCAGCGCTCGATATAAAGCCGGCCGATGTCTTCGCTATCGCGTTCCACCACCAGCCAGTCGGCCTCGGGATAGTGTTTTTGGTAATGCGCGTGCTGCGCCTGGAACTGCATGTCGAGGAACGCCGTCTTCTGCGCGTCGGTCCACGATGTCACGGCGAGTTCTTCCATGCGCGTGGAGGCGTAGAGCCGCGACAGGAAGGGCATGTCGGCATCCGTCGCTATACGGAAGCCGAGCCCGGCCCTATCAGACCGGGGCCAGACTGGACGGGGCTGTGCCTGCTTCGCTTCTGTCACGCTGCCGGAAATCAACCTTCAGACCGGCGGCGTCAGGTCGCGTACCACGACAATCTGCTTGAGATTGTTGTCGGCAAGCGTCGTCCAGCCATACTCCCATTCGGAGCTGTCGATGCCCATCTGCGAGATCGTCCACAGCCCGTTCGTACCGTCCGGCATGAGCAGCAGGCTGAACAAAGCGAGCCGGCCATCGGCATTGTAATCGAGCGAGAGCCGTGTCCGCAGCGAAGACATGCTGAAGTCGCGCCATCCCGACCAATTCTGGGTGACGGCATCATATTGGGCGTTGAATGAGTGGACAAGCTGCTGGTCGGATGCGACCAGTACGATGTCGCCGTCGCCCTGGATGCCCGCGGCAAGTGTGTATTTGGACACCCTGCTGTAGCCGGGCGTTGCCCACTGCGTCCAGCTGTCCGATCCGGCAGGCTTCTGGCGCGTGTGCAAGACCTGGCCATTCTGGGTCAAGGCGAACAGATTGGTGGCGCCGAGCGGGCCGACCACCGGCGCCATTTCGATGAACCCACCGGTTTGCCCGGTGTCGATCTGCACCCATTGCGTCCAGTCGGCGACCTTCAGTGCCTGCGGCTTCGCCTGCTGGCAGCGATAGAGATGGAGGCCCGAATTGATGCCGAACAGCGCAATGCGGCCGTCGGCCTGGCGGGTCGCCGTGATCGCTACCAGCTGCCCGGTCAGTTGGATCCAATCGCTCCACATCTTGGCGGGCGGCGCGAGCACGTCGACGGTGACGACGATCGGCGTCGTCGAGCCGGGCGGCGTGATGGTTTTCTGCACCTGCACGATCTGGTCCGGATTCTGGTAGATCCACCAGATACGGCCCTGATTGTCGGTGAGGAACACCTCGATGCGACCGTCGGCATCGTTGGCCATCGAAAGCTTCTGGTAGGAAGTGGCGCCGGGCGGCGCGCCGATGTCCATCGGCGCGGTCCATTTGTCGATCGGGCCGATCTGGTTTGCGTCCTCGGTGATGAAGGACAGCTTGGTGGTACCAGACGGCTGCGCGATCACCGCCACCCGACCGTCCTTGGTCAGGCCGGCGGTCATGATCACCCAGGCTCCTGGAGCGATGATCGACCAGGCCGCCGGCCATGCGCCGTTCGGCGCATCTTGAGCCCTCTGGATCAGGCGCCCGGCCGCGGAATCGATGCCCACTACCATCAGCCGCGACAGCTCGAAGAACGCCGCGCCGGCCGGCATGTGCTGATAGGCGAGCGGTACGCTGGGCCGGCCGCCGCCTGCCCTGGCTTTGGAAGCCGCTCTCGGCGCCGCCGGCATCTTCGCGGCGGGGGCTTCCGACTTTGGTTCTGCTTTCTTGGCCATCATATTGGTCCTGCCCTGTTGGCTCGGAATTCAGCTTCTCGGTGGGAAAACGCCCTGCAGCGCGATGCAAAAATAGAATGTCAGATACGGCATCATATTGTTGTGCGGCTGGGCGCCGCCGGCCGTTGTCAACGTACCGTCGCTCATCGGTGTCAGCGCCGGTGTTGGCGATCCGGGAACATAAGCAAACGCGCCGCCGGACTTGCCAAGAATTCTCGAGGGGCTTGGAACTTGAACATCGGCCGTGTCCTGGGTTCCTACCATGACATTGTGCGAGTGCGCCGGCATTTCGCTCTCGAGCAGCGTGACCGTCTCCGAGCCGCCTGTCTCGCCTAGGTCATGCAGCGACAAGCCCGGTCCCTGGCCCGGATGCATCGGCGAGCGGCCCTGCAGATCGGGCAAGGCAAAGGTGGACTTGCCGTTGCCACCATAGGTGGTGCCGAGCAAAGAAAACAGCGCCGTGTTCTGCGACAGTGGCAGCAACTGCCCATCGCACAATGCCCAGCCCTTGGGCGCAAAATTGAACGGAAAGATGCGGATTTCGGCGATGAACGGGTCGGCCATGGCGGTCCTCTTAAGTCGGCGACGGGAAAATTCCGAACAGCGAGATGATGAAATCGACGCAGAGATAGGGCTGGAAATTGTCGTGTGGTTGGCTGCCGCCGACTGGCGACACCATGGTTGCCGCCATTGCGCCATCGGGGCTTTGGCCATCGATGTACATGAAGATCGTCCCGGTGGTTTGATCGAGAACGTTTCCTCCCGGGTTGGCCGACGTGCCAGTCTGTGTTGATGCCAACAACCCGTGTGAGTGCGCTGGAATTTGATTGGTTGTAAGTGTGATCGATTCCGCGCCACCGGTTTCAGCCAGAATGAAACCATTGCCCTGATGGATGGGTAGGCGGCCGCGCAGGTCGGGTAATGCGAAGGTCGCTTCGCCATCTCCGCCATATGTGGTGCCGATCAACTGGAACAAGGTCTCGTTTTCCGAGATCGGTAAAAGTTGGCCTTCGCAGAACATCCAGCCGGCCGGAGCAAAGTTGCCAGCGAACATGCGGATCTCGCCAACATAGGGTTGTGCCATGGTCGCGCTTCCTTTAGTTCGGCGATGGGAATATGCCCTGCAGGGCAATGCAGAAGCTGAGCGTTAGGAATGGCTGCATATTCAAATGCGCCTGCGATCCGCCAACATTGGCGATGCTAGCTGGATGCAGCGACGTCAAGTTGGCTGGCTGACGGTAGCCATTGTTGAAGGCGCCGAGGAAATTTCCAAAATTCGTGGGGGTAGTCCCGTTACCGTTGGTGGCGTTTGCCAGGTGAGGATGTGTCGGCAACTCCGAAATCGACAAGGTATGCTCTTGTTCGCCTCCTCGTTCTCCCAGTGTGTGTCCTTGGCCAACATGTATCGGCGCACGGCTTCGCAGATCCGGCAACGCGAAATTCACTCTCCCGTCGCCGCCGAACGTAGTGCCGAGCAACGAAAACAGCGCCTGGTTCTGATTGATCGGAAGAAGCTGGCCGTTGCATAACGCCCAACCCTTGGGCGCGAAAACGAACGACAGCATGCGGATTTCAGACAGAAACGGCTCTGACATTCAGCGTCCCTCATTTCCATTCATGACTATACACGAGCCAATGTAGAAATCTATCAGTAATACTGTCTAATAAATGCTATATAGATATTATTCTACGTGACACTCAACAAACAGTTAGTATTCAACAAAACGTCACTATGTTTTTGACCGATCAGCTCAAAAATCGAGCTGGCGCCAGCCGGTCCGATTCGTTGCATGCCATCGACAGCCCTGCGCTACGGCGCCGAGAAGAATCCGCTGCCCGCAAGACCGGTGACCACGCTGACCGTCGGAGAACCAGCGTTGTACGTCTGGACGAAACTTGTAATTGCTGCCGTATCCGTTGGCGCACCGCCGTAGCTGAAGCCTCCGCCCGCATGCAACCCGACATGCACGTTGAAACGCTGGCGAAGACGAATATCCGTGCCTCCGTTTGCACCGGACCCGGTAAAGTTGTTGGTCAAAGCCCCTGGGCCGCCAAGGGTCAGCGAAACCGTCTGTGCATCGTTTGTGACTGTGCCGGCGTTGAGCAAGAAGCCATTGGTGCCAAACGTGCCGGGATTGCTGACCGTATTGCCCTGTACGACGGCGGTGAGTTGGGCGTTGCCGCCATTCGCGGCGTCGCCGGTCTGTATGAAAATACCGGAATTGTTATATTGATAGACTGCATTGTTGGTGATCGTCACGCTCGACGCGGCCCCGCCGTCGGTGACGAATCCGATGCCGGACCCTTGTGCCGACCCACTGTCCGTTACCCCTGCGACACCGATCGTGTTGGAATCGATTGTACCGGTGAACGAACCGGTTCCCGAGCCCGAGCTAATACCGAGAGCGGAACCAAGGGCGTCGCGCATCGTGTTGTGGGCGATGTTGAAGGTCAGGTTGGCGTGGTCGCCGGCGCCGCCAGAGCTGATCGTGATGCCGCCGCCGCCGGAAACTATGTTGCCATTGTTGTTGGTCAGCTTATTGCCGAGCAAAGCCGTTCCGCCGCCAAACACAAGATCCGAACTGACACCACCGTGGAGGTCCATCTGGAACAGGTCGCCACGCGCTGAAGTAAATGTCGAGCCCTGGATGGTCGCGTTGAACACACCGTCCGTCGCCTGGAAGACCAGCGCGTCGTTGGAGAGATTTCCTGCGCCCGTCAGCGTCCCAAACGTCGAGCCCGTGATGGTTATCCTGTTGAGGGTCTGTCCGGCATTGTTGAAGACGTGGAAGGCGTCATAGGCCGCACCGGTAAAGGTGGAGTTCGTAACGGTCGCAGAACCGGTCAGGCCCGTGAAGTAGGCATCACCTTCGCCGACGCCACCCTGCAGCGTGCCGTTGGTGCCGTTGATGACCACCTGATTGAGCGTCATCCCGGCCACGTTGTTGCCAAAAATGCCGAAATTCTGGAAGTCGTTCATCTGCACGTTGGCAAGCTGCACGTCTGTCGTGTTGTTGAGATAGATACCGACGCCTTGTGAGGTGGAGCCGTCGGCGCCCGTCTTGTTAGCAATGCTGCCGCCACTCCCGACCGTCGTGCCGACACCTGTCACATGCAGGCCGCCGCTAGATCCGGTGTTGTCGAGGATGATGCCGGTCGCGCTGCCACCATTCGACGTGATGCTCTGGAAGGTCACATCGCTGGCCCCAATCGTCGTGTTGGCGACATTCAGCGCCGTAGCGTTGCCCGAATTGATCGTGCTGCCCGACCCGGTGGCGCTGATCGTGCCGCCACCGGTCGCGTTGAACCCGATGGTGTTGCTGGCCGACGTGTTGATGGTCAGCGCGCTGGTGAAGTTGATATTGGTGCCGTTGGTGCCGCCATTGCTCGTCAGGCTGATGCCGTCGCTGGAGCCGTTCGACGTTATGGCGCCGTCAAAAGAGATCGTGCTGGCGCCGCCGGCGGTGCCGGTGTGGTTCAGGACATTGATCGCGACAGCATTGGCGCTGTGGTTGATCGTGCCGTTGTAGTCGACATTGGCCGAGCCACCCGAAACCACGAATGCCGTGCCCGTCGCGCCTGTCAGCGTGCCCGAGCCGAGGGCGACGGTGCCGGTCACGTTGGTCAGGTTGACACTATTGGCGCCGCCGCTCGAATTGGTCGAAGTGAACGTGACCCCGGCAGCAACACCGTTCAGCGCGACGGCCTGTGCAGCCGTGGAACTCACGGTTCCGGTGGTGACGTTGACTGTGCCGCCATTGCTGGCGCTGAAGCCGGTCGTGCCGTTGGTGGCGATGGCGAGGTTGGAGAAGCTGACCGTCGAGGCGGTGGCATTGTTGTCGATCGAAACGGCGGTGCCGGTCAGCACCAAGCTGCTGCCGAAATCAACGCCGCCGGTGAAGCTGACCGTGTTGGCGGCCGTCGCGCCGGAAACGCTGATGCCACTCGCCGCGCCATTCGCCACGACCGCGCCGGCAAAGGCGAAGCTGCCGCCACTGCGGTTCGCGATGGTGACCGCCGTGCCACCCGACGTGCCGGCAACGAAGCTCGCCGCATCGAACGCGATGGCAGCGTTGCCGCCGGTAACCTTGATGCCGCCGCCGGCGCCGCCCGTGACATCGACATTGGCGCCGGTGATCGTGCCTTGCGGGCCGGACCCACCGCCGAAGATGATGCCGGTGCCGGTTGCCGCCGTGGTGACGTTGAGGTTGGCCAGCGTCGTGGTGCCGGTCGTGTTGCGGATATCGAAGGCGATCCCGGTAGCGCCGGTGCTGCTGACGTTGGTAATGGTGGTATTGAGCGCATTGACGATGACGTCGGTGGCGTTGCCGGCGAATGTCACATGGTCGATCGCCGTGCTGGTCGACGGCGTGATCTCGACGCCGGCGGTGGCAAAGTTCCGGATCGTCATGTGGCTGATGATGTTGCCGGAAGCGCCGCCGCCATTGTCCTTGATGCCCCGCGCCGCGCCTGCGGGGCTGCCGTCGAGAGTGAAGCCGTCGATGAAGTTGCCGCTGGCGCCGAGCGTGATGGCATTGCTGCCGGCACTCGTCGTCAGCGTGGCGGCGCCATCGGCCGTGGCGTCGACGATCGAGATGTTGTTGTTGGCAAGCTGGATAGTGGATGGCACCGTCATCGCCAGATTGATGTTGCCATTGCCAAAGCCGCGCACCTGCTCGCCGGTGGCCAGCACCAGCGTGTTGTCCGCACCGCTGCTTGTCGCGGTGATGGTCCCGCCGTCGTTGACCAGCACCAGGACATCGCTCGTTACCGCCGCCGCTTCCGCCGTCGACAGCGTCGCCAGATTGTTCTGGTCGCGGCCGGTTCCGTCGCCGGTCGCGCTGGCGCCGACGAAATAGATCTTGCCGACGCCGAAGCCGAGGCCGGGGCTGGCGGCAAAGTTGACATCCTGGAAGTTGTAAGTCCCTGCGGCTGGCGCGCTGGAGGCGTCGATGCCGACAGTGGCGCCGATGGTCGAATTCTGGTCGGTCGCCGATTCGCCGTCGCCATAGGTGAAGGCAAGGTTGGTGGCGCTGTCGAGGTACACGCCGGTGTTGACGCCGGAGATGCTCGAGCTGGCGCCGTCCGCAACGGCGTCGCCGAGGCGCACGACCTGGCCGCCGGTGGCACCGCGCAGGTCGACGCCGATCGAGGTGCCGGCGCCAATCGTGTTGGTGACATCGAAATCATTGGCCGTGATCGGCGCGTTGATGGCGGCGCCATTGAGGTCGAAGGCCACGGCCGTAGTGCTGGTCAGGCCGATGCTCAACGAGTTGAAATTGAGCCCCGCGCCGAGTGTGCCGGTGACGTCCACACCACGTGAACTGATGCCTTGCAGGTCGACCGTGCCGAGATTGATGGCACCGCCGGATGAAGCGACGTTTGTGAGCGCGATGCCGGTGGTCACGCCGCCGCTGGTCGAAACCGAGTTGAAGTTGATGCCGCTGCCAACGGTCACGGCGTTGAGGCTGAGCGCGTTCCCGGTCGACGTGATTGTGTTGGTGGTGCCGGCCACGCTGATCGTGCCGCCGGCCTGGGCGGCGAAGCCGACGCCGCTGGTCGTGTTGATGGCCAGGCCACCATTGCTGAAATCGATGGTGCCATTGGTGTTGCCGACCAGGTTGACGCCGGCGGTCGCACCCGACTGGATCTGCTTGGTGGCGCCGGAGAAGGTGACGGTGGCCGCGGTGCCGTTGTTGATGTTGGCCACGACGATATTGCCGCCGCCGGCAGCGTTCGTATCGCTCAGATTGCCTGACAGTGTCACCGAGCCGCCGGTCAGTTCCTGGATCGAGACCGCCGCGCCCAATCCGGCACTGGCGATGGTGCCGGCATAGGAGATATCAGCGTTGCCGCCGCTGAGATCGGTGCCCGAACCGACATTGAAGGCGGCGCCCGCGCCCAGATTGTTCAGCGTGCCGGTGCCGAGATTGAGCGAGCCGGTCAGATTCACCAGATTGATGCCGTGGCCGGCGCCGAAGGAGGCGCTGGTCGAGGTCAAGGTGCCGTTGACGTTTGCCGAACTGATGTCGACGGCCTCGCCGGCCTGCGCGGTGATGGTCTTTGTGCCGCCACCCGTGAAGCTCAAGCTCGTATTGGCGGGCGTGGCGCCACCGACAGCACGCAAACCGGTGCCGGTGCCGGTGGTGATCGCCAGCGTGCCATCGAAGGTGGCTGACGTGGCGCCGGTTGCGTTCTCGATGTTGACGCCGCGGCCGAACGACTGGGAATTGTCGATCGTCGTGTTGCCGAACGTGTAGGTGCCGGCCGAATTGAGGATTTCGATGCCGGCGCCGTTGGAAGTTGTCACGGTGACTGCGTCGAGGTCGACCGCGCCGCCGCTGGCGCCGCTGATCAGCACGCCCTGTGTGCCCGCGTTGGTCGAAGCGACACTGTCGAAATGGACACCGCCAGCGCCGAGTGTGCCCTGCAGCGACAATGCCGTCTGGCCGGTCCCGTCGATCGTCGTCGTGCCGGCATCGGCAACGGTCAGGCTGTTCAGCCCGGCAAGGCTGAGGCCGGTGGCGGTCGATGCCGCGATGGCGAGGCCGCCGTCGAAATTGACCGCCGCCGCCCCGCTACCGCTCGAAATCGCCACGCCGCCGCCATTGATGGTGACCTGGTCGGTGAAAGTCACCGAACCGCCGGTGCGGTTGGCGATGGTGATGCCGCCACCGGTCAGCGTGCCTGCCGGTCCGGCGTTGGGCAGGAAGCCGCGCGAGACCGAGATGGTGCCGGTGCCGCCATTCACGTCGAGCAGGGTACCGGCGACGTTGATGTTGTTGTTGATGACCGACAGATTGCCATCAAGGCCGGCAACCTGGACGGCCCTCTGGCCCACCGCGACATTGCTGATCGTCACGCCTTCGATGGTGATGCCGCTGGCATTGCTGAAGCCGACCGCGCCCTGGTCGATGAGGAAGGCAGCGCCGGTGGCGCCGCTGAAGTCGAAGGCGGTGTTACGCACGGCATTGTCGCCGAGCAGCTGCATGAGATTGGCCGTGCCGCTGACCACGGCCTCGTCGCCGGTGATGTTGCCGCCGGTGGCGCCGAGATTACCCTGGACATTGGCCGGCTGGATCGTGCCGGTCGAAACGACGCTGCTATTGCCGAAGCCGGCAATGGTCTGTCCTGAGTCGAGCGTGAAGGCGGTGGCGCCGAGATCGATCGTGCCGACGAAGACGAAGTTCTGCGCGCCGGTCAGCGCATCGGCTGCGGCGAGCGAGATGGAGTTCACGCCCGTGCTGAGATTGCCCGTCGTGCCGGCCGCGATGAAGCCACCCGATTGCGAAACCAGGGTGACCGAACCGGGCGCCGTGGCCAGATTGGCGCTGCCGGTGAACAACACGTCGTCGAAATCGTAGCTGCCCTTCGTCGGATCCAGCCCGACGGTGTTGACGGTGTAGCCACCGGATGCCGCGATGATGAAGGATTCCAGCCCGTCGGTCGAATCGCCGTCGCCGAAGGTAAAGGTGGCATTGGCAGTGGTCGCGGTGCTGAGGCCCGACGACAGGTCGACGCCGATGCCGACATTGTCGATCTTGGAACCTTGCAGGAAGGTGACAGTCTTATTGCCCGTCGTCGACGACAGGTCGATACCGCGTGAGGTCAAGTCGCCGGTGCCGGTGATCGTGGTCAGGCCGAAACCGGCGGTCGTGGACGATCCGCTGAAGTCGATGCCGGTCTGGTTGGCGCCGACATTGCTGATAGTCGTGGTACCGAACAGGACGTTGGCATTGGTGCCGCTGAAATTGATGCCGGCCGTGTTGGCGGACGCGCCCAGCGTCACGGTGGTCACGCCCGAGAACGTCACCGGGCCGGCATTGTTGCTGATGTTTATGCCATCGCCGCCGGCGGTGGTGAGGTCGAGCCCGCCGGTGAAATTGATTGCGCTGCCATTGCCGCTCAAGTCGATCGCGTTGGCCGCACCGGTGCTCGCGGTGATCTTGCCGGCGAAAGTGGCGCTGCCGCCGGTCAGGCCGGAGATCTTGACTGCGTTGGCCGCCGTCGCCTGGTTGATCGTACCATTATAGGTGACGTTGGGCGTCGCGACGTTGATGTTGAAGGCTACATCGCCCGTATTGGTGATGGAACTCGCGGCCCCGAAAGTCAGCGTGCCACTCGAGCCGGTCCAGATAGCGACGCCCCCGCCGCCGCCACTGATGTCGAGGTCGTCGAAGGTGGCCGTGCCGTCGAAATCATTGGCGAACAGCCCGACATTGGCGGCATTGGCGATCGTCGTGCTGCCGGTGAAATTGACCGTCGCGCTCGAATTGGCTAGCGCGATGCCGGTTTGGCTTGCGTTCTGGATGTCAAGATCGTCGACGGAGACCGTGCCCGTCACGCTATTGAGGAAAAGACCTATCCCGGCACTGCTGACCGTCACGCCGTTGATCGTTGCGCCGTTGACGCCCAATCCGTAGATGGCAAAGCCGGAGCTGCTGACGGTGAGGTTCTCGACGACGTTGCCGTTGGCCAGGTCGATGGTCTTGCCGGCTGAATTGTTGAGCGTCGCACCGCCATTGCCGAAGGGGTCGTCCTGCACCTGCGTGCCGCTGATGACATTCGCACCGGTGACATTGGCGGGCGGCGAGCCAAGGCTCACGGAAGCGCCATTGGCGAAGGACACGATCGATTGGCCGTCGGCCAGCGTAAAGCCGTCGGAATCGGTATTGATGTTTCCGGCGCCGTTGTTGACCAGAACGAAGATGGTGTTGGCCGGGGCCGCCAGCGCGTCCGCCGCGGTGGCGTTGATCAGGTCGTTGACGCTGGAGCCATCGCCGAGGCCCGTGTTGGCGGCGCCGACGTAGATGACATTGGCGATGTCGAACAGCTGCGGACCGTTGAGCACCGTGGTGTTGAAGGCATAGGTGCCGCTGCCTGGCGACAGGCCGCGCATGTCGAGCGATGCCGTCGTGCCGGGGATGGTCGCGCCGCCGGCGGCGCCGAACGAGAAGATCGTGTTGGCGGTGGTTCCGGACGCGCCATGCGTGCCCATCTGCACGCCGGTGTCGGCCGAAATGGCGCCGGGGCCGATTGTCACCGAGCCGCCGGTGGTGCCGGAAAGATCGATGCCTGTCGACGTGGCGCCGCCGAAAATGTTGAGCGAAGTGGCGGTGAAGGTCGACTGACTGCCCGACAGGTCGAGCCCGGTGGCCTCGACGCCGCCAATGTTGGTATTGCCAAAGCTGATCGTGCCGTTGACACCCTGGACGTCGATGCCGTTGAGGCCCGGGAGACCGATTTCCGTATAGCCAAAGCTGACGGCGCCGCTGTTGGCGCTGAGCGCGATGCCATTGCCGAGCACCTGGGTGACGAACACGTCGCCGCTGAACCCGACCGTTGCAGCGCTGCCGCTGACCGAGATTCCATCGCCCGTGGTGCTGTCGATTGTCGTCGGGCCGGCAACGCTGAAGCTGCCGGTGACGCCCGAAAGGTTGACGCCGGTGGTGCCGCCGACCTGGCCGATACCCCCAAGAGTGACGCCAAGCCCGATATTTGCCGCCGAGAAGGCGGATGTGGTGTTGTTGAACAGGCTCCCGCCCGTCGTCGACAGTGTGCCGGCGCCGGTCGACGTCGCGCTGACGCCGCTGCCGCCATTGCCGTCCGAATTGAGCGCGCCGAACCCATAGGTTCCGTTGCCGTTGATCAGCAGGCCGTCGCCAGCGTTGCTCGACAGGGTCGTCGTGCCACCGAAAGCGTAGGTGCCGTCGCCCTGGATCGACAGGCCCGCGCCGCCATTGCCGCTGGAGCCGAGGTTGGTGCCGGAAACGGTGTTGGTGCCGTCGAACAGCACACCGCTCATGCCTGCGCCGGAAACATCCACGCCGGAGATCGTTACCGTACTGACGCCGTTGCCGTAGATGCCGTAGCCGGCGCCGCCGGAAATGTTGAGGTCGAGCACCGCCGTATTGTTGGCCAGCGTCACGACGTTGCCGCTGGAAGCGGTCAGCGTCGCCGCGCCGCCGCCGGGGTCCGAGACGATCTGGTCGTGCTCGACATTGTCGCCGGTGACGTTGATCGGAATGCCGCCGAGCGAGAAGCTACGTCCGTTGCCGAACGAGCCCAGTGTCTGGCCGTCGTCCAGCGTGAAACCACTCCCGGCGTCGATCGGCGTGTTGGCCGGATTGTTGACCAGCACGAAGATCGCGTCGCTGTCGTGATTGTTGTTGGCGGTGATCGCCGATGCGAGATTTGACAGCGACGACCCATCGCCGCTGCCGGTCGCCGCGGCGCCGACGAAGATGACGTTCTGCACGTCGAACAGCTGTGGGCCGACAAGGTCGGTCGGGCCGAACGCATAGAGCCCAAGCGTCTGGTTCAGCCCGCGCGCGTCGAGTGATGCGACCGTGCCCGTGATCGTGCCGCCGCCGAAGGAGAACGATGTGTTCGCACTCGCACCCGCCGCGCCATGCGTGCCCAATTGCACGCCGGTGCCGACGGCGATGGTGCCGCTGCCGATGGCCACCGATCCGCCGGTGGCGCCCGAAAGGTCGATGCCCGTCGATGTGCCGGCGCCGGTGATGTCGAGCAGCAGGGCGGTGAATGTCGATGTGCTGCCCGACAGGTCGAGCCCGGTATTGCCGCTGACAAGCTCCGATATGTAGACGTTGCCGAAGCCGATCTTGCCGTTGATCCCCGAGACGTCGATGCCGCCCGCATTCGGCGCCTGGATCGTCACATCGCCGCCGAAGCGGATCTCAGCCGGCGAATTGGTGATCTGGATCGCCACTCCGGTCGTGTTCTTGGTCGTGGTCGTGCCGGTGACGGTGAACTTGCCCGAGACCTGATCGAGCACCACGCCCGCCGGACCGCCGTTCTGGTCGATCGAATCCAGCACCACATGCGCGGTGATCGGATCGATGAAGACAGCCATACCGCCATTGCCGGAGATGGCGCCGCCGGTGGTGGTGACCGTGCCGCCTGTTGACGTGCCCTGCACGGTGATGCCGCGGTCGGCGTTGTCCTTCGCATTGACGGTGGCGAAGGTGTAGGTGCCCTTGCCGGTGATATCGAGGCCGTCGTCGAGATTGCCCTGCAGCAATGTCGTGCCGGTAAAATTGTAGGTGCCGTCGCCTTCGATGTGCAGGCCGTCGAGGCCGTTGCCGGTCGCGGTGAAATTGGAACCGGTGATGCCGGTCGAGCTGCCCGTGAAGTCGGCGCCGTTGCCGCCCGCGCCAGTGACCGTGACATTGGTCAGCGTCGCGCCGGTGATGTTGTCGCCCAGGATGCCATCGCCGCCGCCGGTGATGGTGATGCCGTTGAGCGTGTTGCCATTGCCCAGCGTTATGACCGGGTTGGCGACGTTGGTGCCCTGGATCGTGCCGTCGCTGCCGCCCAGGTTGAAGGTGCTGGTGCCGCCGCCAAAAAGCTTGGCGGTGACGCTTTCGCCGCCGCCGATGACGGTCTGGCCATCGGCGAGCGTCACACCGTCGGTTGTCAAATTGCCGTTGCCGCCGAGCGCTACCACAAACCCGCCGCCGCCGGCCTTGGTGACGGCATCGTCCAATGTTGTCGGATCGGCTTGGGTGCCTGCGCCCGCCAAGCCGCCATCGGCAAAGTAGAATTTTCCGAAGGCCGCATTGGAGGCGGCGTTGATGGCGACGCGCGTCGTCGATCCGCCGTTCAGTTCCTGCGACTGGATCCTGACGCCGATATCGCCGCGCACCCGCTCGTTGACGCGTTTGCGCAGGCCTTCGCTGACCGGATAGACCGGCTCCGGCCCGCTGCCGGCCCCATTGTCGACGCCGCTGTCGGCATTGTCCGAACCGTGGCCTGGATTGAACGGGATGTTCAGCCGCACACTGCCGGCGAACTGGGTGTCGTCGCGATTGTCGTTGCGGACCTCGCCGGCGAGCACCAGTTCGGTGCCGCTGCCGAAGACATCGCCGATCGTGTATTCGAACCCCGCCTTGGCGCCGGTGACGCTGTGGTCGTTGTCGTGCGGATCCTCGAAACGATAGCCGCCGATGTCCAGCCGCAGCGAATGCTTGTCGGGTAGGTTGACCGGCACCTGCGCGCCGATCTCGCCTTCGATACCCCATGCCGCGTAGTCGCGATGGTCGAGGACCGAAATCTGCTCCAACAGCTGGTTGCCGACCATCGACAGCGTCGAACTCGACGAGTGATCGGTGTGGTCGCCCTTGATTGGCAGATAGACGTTCACATGCGCGTCGAAATGCGGCGTGATAGCCTCGGCGCCCAGCGTGGCTGATGTGAACTGGTTGGAGTTATAGTTCTCGACGTTGAGATAGGCGTAGCCGCCGATCATCAGGTCAGGGTTGACGATGCGGCGAATGCCGAGGCCGACATCCTGGCCGAAACTGTCCTTGAAATCATGCTTGGCCCGGACATCCAGGAACAGCACTGATTCGGCCGTCTGCTTGAGCGGGATGAAGCCTTCGAGCGCGGCGTTGCCGCCATTGTTGTCGGCGCCGATGATGGCGCGGATCTGCGGCTGCCACAGCCCGTTCGGGTCGCCATGGGCGGCCATGCCGGAAAGGCCGAGCGCCAATGTCGTAAGCGCCGTCGTCTTCCACAGCTGTCTGGCTATCCGCGAATGGCGATCGCCGGCGCGCACGTGGAAATCCTCCCCGCGCGCCGCCGCCCCACCAACTTGCCGAGAATTCTCGGTAGTTCCCATTCCTGGCGAGTCCTTCCGGGACTACACGTGCCCCGTGTAAATTC
Organism: Mesorhizobium sp. M1050; assembly: GCF_040318715.1. NCBI lineage: Bacteria > Pseudomonadati > Pseudomonadota > Alphaproteobacteria > Hyphomicrobiales > Phyllobacteriaceae > Mesorhizobium > Mesorhizobium sp. M1050. The sequence continues at coordinate 20,297 of NZ_JAMYMV010000011.1, forward strand.
TTACTCGAATTCTATTGTATAGCGAGTCTCGGGCCCTTCAATTTCTAGAAGTTTCCTGCAATGTCACGTGGTGTGCCCGAAAGGTCACAGTATCTTCGTCGGCTTTCTTGTCTCCGGCCCAGCTTTCGGAACCGTCCCGACTGTTGTATCAAGCCCTACCCAGGAGAATACCTGGTGGGGCGAGGAAACATGCAAGGCATCCGACAAAAGATCATGGCATTTATTTTAGCGAAAGCTAATCTACTTGGCGTGGCGGCGGGATGCGGCGCCCTGTGGCTGGCCTTGGCGGCAGCGGGACCGGCCCTTGCCGAAGACGCCAAGCCGGCCCAGCCGAAACCTTCCGATGCCAATCCGTGGGCGGTGAACTGCTCCAGCGGCTCTGCGAACGCCGAGCTTCAATGCCAGGTGTCGCAGAACCTGACCGAAGCCAAGACCGGACAGCGCGTGCTGACCGTGACCGTGCGCCGCGACAGCGGCAACGGTGGCCTCGCCATGCTGCTTGCCTTGCCGCACGGGCTGTTCCTGCCGTCCGGCGCCTCCTTCCAGATCGACCAGGCCCAGAAGACGACCCTCGCGATCCAGACCAGCGACCAGAACGGCGCCTATGCCGCCACGCCGCTGTCGGCGGACCTCGTCAAGGCCATGAAGTCCGGCACAAATCTGAACATCGGCATGGAATCGGTCACTCGCAAGCCGGTCACCATTCCGGTGTCGCTGGCCGGCTTCACGGCCGCCGTCGCCAAGCTGGAATCGATCAAGTAATTGGGCTGTCCGCTGACGGCCGGTTGGTTGCCGGCAGAAGCGGGCATTCGAGTTCTGCGTCGACGTCGGCTTGGCACGCAGCCCGAGCCGTGAACACGCGCCATTTTGCCTACTGAACGACGACAGACGCCAACTTTTGGGCTTTCAGCAAAGTCGAACGTCCCTTGCGCCAGGTACCAGGTGGAATGCCGACGAACTTTTTGAAGGCGCGATTGAACGCGGCCTCCGACTCGTAGCCGACCTCAGCTCCCACCTGCGCGATGCTGACATCGGGCCGTTCGAGCAGGCGTCCCGCCAACTGCAGACGCCAGCGAGCAAGATACTGCATGGGCGAGACCTCGACGTAGTGGCTAAAGCGGCCCGCAAAAGCAGTGCGCGAGAGCCCTACGGCGCGGGCGAGACGGTCCAATGTCCATTCCTCCGTAGGGCGTGCGTGAATGAGTCGGAGCGCCTCGCCGACGTGCGGATCGCGAAGGCCGGACAGCCATCCACGCGAGTCCTCTGGCAGGGTCTCAAGATAGCCGCGGATGACCTCGACAAACATCAATTCGCTCAACTTGGCGAGAACCGTTTCGCCACCGGCGCGCCCGCTGCCACCCTCAGCTAGCGCCTGGCGAAACAGGTCAGTAACCCAGCTGCTGCCGTCGGCAGGTTTGTGGGCGCACAGTATGGCCGGCAACGCGGCGAGCAGCGGATTGAAGGGACGCGCATCGCAGCCAAGGTACCCGCAAATAAACCGGGTCCGCTCGTCTCCACCACCGCCATGAATCACCGCGAACGGCAGGTTCTCGTCTACCGGCCGGTAGTACATTGCCATGTTGGCTTTGCCCCGCGTCCCCGGCGAGGAACTCATGACATTCGGGGCACCTCCGGGGAAGACGACGATATCGCCGGCGTTAACCCGTACCGGAGGCATAGAATCGTCTCCCAGCGCAGCCCAGCACGATCCAGACATCACGGCATGAAAGGAAATGACGTGCTCGGCCTCCGGCATGATGGCGGCGGCAATCTGGGCGGTACCCGGCGACTCGCCGACCCAGGGAGAACTGGCGTCGATGTCGAAATAGATCGCACCCGTCAGGCGAACGGCTCGGAGCACATCGGAAAGGACATCCATGCACTACACCTCCGGAAACGATCGACTACTCCCTGAATGACGAATTTTTTGGCCGGACATCCCGAACTATCCAGCAATACGGCCATATGAGCAAGCGCGCATATGCGCGATCCTACTCTGAACGATCGGGCAACAGAATTGGACGATGTGACATTTTCGCGAGCACCGGATGGGCTAGCGTCCATCGACCGGCCGACAGGTTCGGTAGGGAGGAATGCCATGAACGACGAAGACATCACCAAATTCGCAGCAAGCCTGCGGGGCGAAGTCATCCGCACCGGCGACGCGAACTATGACGAGGCCCGCAAGCTCTACAACGGCATGATCGACAAGCGACCGTTGGTCATCGCCCGCTGCGTCGACGTCGCCGACGTGATCACAGCGGTGAATTTCGGTCGCGACAACAAGTTGCTGGTTGCGGTACGTGGCGGCGGCCATAACGGACCGGGGTTAGGGAGCTGCGACGATGGTCTGGTGATCGATCTGTCGGCGATGAACGGCGTGCGCGTCGATCCGGACGTCTGTACGGCGCGGGTAGGCGCGGGCTGCACTCAAGGCGACGTCGACCACGCCACCCATGCCTTTGGGTTGGCTGTCCCGGCGGGCATCATCTCGACCACTGGGATCGCCGGACTGACGCTGAGTGGCGGCCACGGCTATCTGACGCGCAAATACGGTCTGACCATCGACAATCTGATCGAGGCCGATGTCGTGCTTGCCGACGGAAGCTTCGTCACCGCCAGCAAGGAACGGGACCCCAACCTGTTCTGGGCGCTGCGTGGCGGTGGCGGCAATTTCGGCGTCGTCACCAGTTTTGTGTTCCAGCTTCACCGGGTCAACATGGTCTTTGCGGGGCCGATCGCATTTGATCAACAACACGCCCGTACCATCATGCAGCGTTATCGCGAGTTCCTGCCGGACGCGCCCGAGGAACTCGGGATCTTCCTCGGGCTCAAGACGATCCTCTCGAGCGCGCCGTTTCCGGAAGAGTTTTGGGGCAAGCGGATGTGTCTCCTGATGTGTTGCTATAGCGGCCCGGAGGAAAAGGGTAGAGGGGCGCTGGCCCCGCTCATCGATGCGCTCCCTGCGCCTTGGTTCAATTGGATGGGAACGATGCCCTATCCCGCCGTGCAGAGCATGTTCGACGGGCTCTACCCGAAGGGGATGCAGTGGTATTGGCGGGGCGATTTCGTCAAGACACTGTCTGACGCGGCGATTGACGCTCATCTCAAGCAGGCGGCGAAGACGCCGAGCGAGCTATCGCTCATGCATCTCTATCCGATCGATGGCGCCGTTCATCGAATCGGCAAAGACGAGACAGCTTGGAATTGCCGTGATGCGACCTGGTCGATGGTTATCGCAGGGATCGATCCGGACCCACAGAAAGCGGGGCCGGTGACGCGCTGGACCAAGGCCTATTGGGAGGCGGTGCATCCGTTCGATCTGGGTGGCGCCTACCTGAACTTCATGATGGATGACGAGGGCGATGCAAGGCTCAAGGCTGCTTATGGAGACAACTACGAGCGCCTGGCTACGCTGAAGAAGACATACGACCCGAACAACCTCTTCCGGGTGAACCAAAACATCCGGCCGGCTGCCTGACGGGCGGCCGCTCGTCAGGCGGACCGGCGTCACATCCTGAGTGACCCCCGGTAATATGAGGAGTATCTTATGTATGCGGCGCGTTCCAGATACTAGGGCAGCAGCCAACTCCAAAGAGCGGGAGCTGTGCTCGTTGCGAACTCGCCGGCAAAATCTGCGCTCGCTAAGGAGGAGGAAATGCGCATCCATTCAAGCCCTGTGTTTTTGGCAGCTATTGCCGCCGCTTGGGCATTCCCCGCACCTGCGGCTGACAAAAGCGATGAGCAGTTGATTGAGAATGCGATTACGGCAGCACCGGAGGCTGTCGGCAAAAACGCCGCCGTCGTGAACTGGGAGATGAAGACGTTGAGGAAGGGCACGAACGGCTTCACTTGCATCCCGGACGACCCTGGAACTCCCGCCGATGACCCGATGTGCACAGATGAGAACGGGATGGCGTGGATGCACGCGATCATGTCAAAGAGCGAGCCACCGAAAGGCAAGGTCGCTTTTGCCTACATGCTGAAGGGCGGCGATGCAGCCAGCAATACCGACCCCTTTGCAACCAAGCCGGCGGAAGGGGCCGAATGGCTACATGACGGTCCCCATGTCATGATCATGAACGCACCGGAAATCATGGCGTTATATCCCCACGAACCAAACCAGACACAGCCATATGTCATGTTCCCCGACACGCCCTACGCGCACCTGATGATTCCAGTGAAGTAGTCCAAGCAAGACCTGCCGCTTAACGCAGTGGCAGGTCACCCTCGTGGACGGGAGGTTTGGGTGTTCAAGCTCGCGGCCATGACGTTAGCAGCCGTGCTTATTGCAGGCGCTGCGCTGGCGCACAAAGAGTCGACGGGTACCATCGCCGAGCGCATGACGGCGATGAAAAACATGGGCCGCGAGCTGAAGGCAAGCGAGAGGTCCCGAGCAGCCGTCGCAGGTTGCGGCGATCGCCGCTCTGTAATTTGTGCTCTGTCATACTTTTGATAGTATGCGCTGTCAGCGAGGGTGACATGTCGCATAAGAGCCGAGTTGATGTTCCGAAGGCGGGGACTGGCTCGCGCCTTCCGATCGGCAGGGGGTTGATGGACGACGGCGTCGAGTCCCGTCACGAGCGGCGCGTATTAACCGCCCTTTGCTACGATCTTGTAGGCTCCACCGAGTTGCTCGGCCTGCTCGGCATCGAAGATTTTGAGGAACTTATCTTGGCGTTTCAAATGGCCGCCAAGAAAGCAATCGTATCGTGCTCCGGAACCGTGAGGGTCGAGGTCGGCGACGGCGGCGTCGCCGTGTTCCCAGTCGATCTGGGTGCGAAGGATGCGGCGTCGCTGACAATCAGCGCCGGACTTGAGATCGTCAGGGCGTGCAAGCTCCTTGCCGCGGAGAAAGGGAGGAGCGACCTGCATGTAAGGGTCGGCGTGGCGACCTCGATGACGCTAATCCTGAAGGGCGACACCGCTGTAGGGCAAGACACGGTAACCGGTCCTGCATTTGCGCTGGCAACCAGGCTGCAGGCAATCGCCCGGCCAGATACCGTCGTCGTGTGCAACGAGACGCGCAATCTGACACGGCGCTCACACGTATTTAGCTTCTGCGGTTCTCACGTCATCAAAGGCTTCGCGCAACCCGAGCAGGTCTGGCAGGCGGTGAGCCACAAACGGGGGGTAGACCGTTTCTTCGCGTTCGGACGCCTCACCAGCCCCTTGATCGACCGCACGGATGAGGCCGAGCTGATCCATGAATGTTGGAATGAAGCTGTTTCGGGACGTGGCCAAGTCATCGTGATCGAGGGCGAAGCCGGCATTGGCAAGTCGCGCATCCTGCACGAGGTGCGCCGGCGAACGCGTTTCCAACGCAACAGGTTGCTCCTCTTCCAATGTATGCCAGGCGACTCGCGTTCGACGCTGTATCCACTGCGGCAGGCGATGCTGGGCAATTTCGACGACGGCGAGCGTGCACTCACCCCTGCGCTTCTAGCCGAGGTGTTCGCCGCACATGACGTTCACGACGCCGAAGTCGTCGACATCTTTTCTTTTCTGCTCGGCGTGGAAGGCGCGAGGTCCGGTTTCCATGAGATGGGCCCGGAAGCAATCCGGGAGAAGGCCGATTGGGCTGCGCGCCATGCGTTACAAGCAACGTGCGCCCGTGGCCCAGTGGTGTTGATCGTTGAAGATATTCATTGGATCGACCTGACGTCGAAGCAGTTGCTGGGTGAACTTGCAAAGCTGGTTCCGAGTTCCCCCGTGCTCTTGATCGCAACGACGAGGCCGGGATCTGGCGACTGGCTGGACGAAAGAAGCAAGCATGTCCTGCTCGCTCCCCTTGAGCATGCCGACACCTTGCGGGCAATCGCAACGATGTGGCCTCAAGGCAAGCGAGCGCCTGCGCCTGAGTTGATAGAGTTGGTCGAGCGCGTCACCGGCGGTGTACCCCTGTTCATCGAGGAGGTTTGCCAATGGATGGCGGAGAATGCCGCTAGCGGTACGGAGCAGCTGCCACAGGGCGTTTCGCTCGGCCGCGCGGCGGTGTTGGAAACAGTGATAGATGCCCGGCTGGAGCCTCTCGGCCGCGCCCGCGAGGTGGCGCGAGCGGCCGCCGTCGCCGGCAACAGATTCAGCCTGGACTTGCTGTCGGCGCTCTTGCCGGAATTTGACCGGGGCACGATCTCTACGGCGCTCGATGCCCTGGCCGAGGCAGGCTTCGTACGTGCCAGGCACGCAGCGGCGACAGTGTACGTGTTTCGGCATACGCTCATCCAAGAGACGATCTACAATGGAACACTGCGGAAACGGCGGCAGACTCTGCATCAGCGTCTTTACGCGGTGGCTAGCGGCAACCGCAGCCTCGTTGGCTGGCTAACAACGGCAGCTCTTGCCGATCATGCTGAGCGAGGCGGCCTGCTTGACGAAGCGATCGGCGAGTTCGTCAATGCCGGCATGGAAAGCTCGTCCCGCTCGGCCATGGCTGAGGCAAGGCAGCTGCTCGAGCATGCCATCGCGCTTTGCGGGCAGGTTTCTGATCATGACAAACGGGATGCGCTGCGGCTCTCGGCGATGGTTGTGCTCGGGCCGATACTGACTGCCGTCGAAGGGCCAAATTCCGAACACGCCCGCAGGCTCTATGACGACGGCGTAAAGATCGCACGGCGTCGGCCGATAGCGGAGCGCGCCAAGTGGTTCCCGATCTATTGGGGTTGGTGGTTCACGGGTTCGGTCGTTGATGGCGAGCGGGCGCAGGCCGTCGTCAATGATTTGAAGGAGGTTAACGACCCCGAGATTCAGCTCCAGGCTAGGCACTGCTTGTGGGCGGTCGATTTCAATCGCGGAGACCATGGTGGATGCATAGCCTCGATTGATGCTGGATTGCCGCTCTATGACGTGAGCCAGGGGCACGCGAATGCCACGCGTTTTGGGGGGCACGACGCGCGCGTATGCGGCTTGGCGCATCGTGCACTGTCGCTGTGGTTCTCGGGACGAGCGACGAGCGCTCTCCGCTCCATGTCGGAGGCCCGCCATTGGGCGCAGCAGACTGGCCATGTCAGCAGCATTGCGCATGCCTGTATCAACGACGCGATGCTGAGTTGCTATCGCCGCGACTTCGCTTCTTTGCGTGACGTGATTGAGGATCTGCGACAGCTGACCGCGCTTCATCACCTGCCTTCGATAGCCGTCTCGGCACAGATCTTCGAGGGCTGGTGCGATGGCAATGCTGGCCAACTTCAGCGGGGCAAGGACAAGATGCGTGAGGGCCTCGGCCTCCATGGACAAGTGCAGACACCCGAGGACGAGCCCGTCTATTGCGGCATGCTGGCAGAACTTCTCGCGCGCTCGGGTGAGATCGGTCATGCGCTTGCGCTGCTTCATTCGGCGGTGGCGCAGGCCGAGGCGGGTGGCAGCCGATATTGGCTGGCGGAACTACACCGGCGAATTGCACAACTGCTCGTCCTTGACAGGGCGGCGGCCAGCCGGGTGGCGGCTGCCCTTGAGAAGAGCCTCAATACTGCAGCCGAGCAGAATGCCGTGCCCATCCTCATCGCGGCCTACGAGACGCTCAGCGCGTCAAATCTCTCGCCCGTACTGCTTCGGAGCTACAACGACCGTGTCGAAGCGGCAAGGAAGTCGGTTGAGCCCGGCGAACCGCTGGTCGTGAACCCTGAGCCGGAACTGCGGGCCAGCCGATAGTGGAACAATATGAGCGCATTGGTCCTCCGGCAGACGAAGCGCTGACCTATCTGATGTCGATGCGACAAGCGTTGGGCATCACCCGTATTGCGGACATTACCGGCCTGGACCGTGTCGGCATCCCGGTCGTGCAGGCAACGAGGCCGTTCTCGTTTTCAAATGCGGTCGCGCAGGGAAAGGGTGCCAGCCTGGCTCGCGCTGCCATATCGGCCATTTTGGAATCCGCTGAGAGCTTTTTCGCCGAGCGCATCGAACATCTTGATGCAGCTTACGCTTCGGCCAAGTTACTCGGAATACCCTACGGGCGATTTGAGACGTGGCTGCGAGAGCCCGCACCTGCTGATTGGCGCGGCCGAGAAAACGCTTGGGTAGAGGCGGAGAACCTGCTGGGCGGCGGCCGCGACTTCGTTCCGCTGGAATTGGTGCACACGGCCTATCTCGTACCGCCCAGCCCCCGTGACGGAATTTTCACGCCAACGACAACCGGACTGGCGGCCGCGCTTGATGAAACAGACGCCATCACACACGGAATATTGGAATGCGTCGAACGCGATGCCATCGCCCGCGCTCTCAAGACACATGGTTTTCTGCAACACCAGCGAATCGATCCAGCGACCATCGATGACGCAAGGGTCTTGGCCCTATTGGATGAACTTGCACGAAAGGACATGATCGTCGGCCTTTGGCTTGCGCCGTCGCCTGTTGGCCTGCCTGTGATTTGGTGCCATCTGATGGAAAGCAATCCTCGCGAGACGGCATTGCTCCATCTGCCAGCCGACGGCTCGGCCGCTGCATTCGATCCGGCGGCAGCTGCCGTCCAAGCGATCCACGAGGCGGCGCAGGCGCGGCTTGCGGCAATCTCGGGTGCACGCGATGACATGACACGGGCGTCTTATCCGAAATATCCCGACTGGCAGCTTATCGAGGCGCACCGCCAGCTGATCACCGGCGGCCGCAAGGACGTGAGCTTCACCCGTCAGCCTGCCTATCGAGTGGCGGGCGGGCAGACCTTGCTTGGTAGCCTTCTCGCGAGACTGGAGGAAAGCGGAATCAACGCCGTGTATCTGATCCGCCTCAACACCAGCCCTTGGAACCGACTGTCGGCCGTCAGGATAGTTATCCCCCAATTGTACCCTTTGGTGGAGTGACCGGATGCGACCTCGGCTCGTTTTCACCGGCCCCACGCTATCGCATCCAGAGGCACAGCAGGTGGCCGACGTGATCTGCCTGGCGCCCGCGGTGCAAGGCTCGATCATAGCTGCGGTGCAGCGTTATGACCCGGCTGCAATTGTCATCATAGACGGCGCTTTCCAGGCTGAGCCGGCAGTGAGGCATAAGGAGATACTGTGGGCGATCAGCCAGGCCATCCCGGTGATTGGTGCCGGAAGCATGGGAGCCTTGCGAGCCGCCGAGCTTTACCCATACATGCACGGCGTTGGCCTTATCTATCGATGGTACCGCCGCTTTGCTTTCCTGCCTGATGACGCTGTGGCAGTGCTCTACGGTCCGAAGGCGGTGAATTTTTCGCCACTAACGCACGCTTTAGTTGATTTGCGAATGACCGTTCGCGCTGCTTGGAGGCGGAACCTGATCTCCACCGATTTGTCAGGAAGGCTTGAGAATGCGGCGCGGAACCTCAATTTTAGGGAACGCACGCTGTCGCGAATGGTCCGCGAGGCATTACGGGAAGCCAGTGACCATGATATCGAAGCCTGCCGGCAAATTCTCTCAGGAGCTTTCGTTCAGCAAAAGAAACGCGATGCACTGTCAGCTCTGCAACTTGTGCGAGAAAATGCATTGGTGGCGGCGGAATTGAGGAATTTCAGAATGACGGTCGCGTTTGCCCAAGATCTGGAGGACGCCGGCTTAGCAATCTGACGACAGAGTTGCCGGCGATACTTGGTGCAATTTACGAAGTGCAGGCTTCGTGCTAGTGTCCGACCATGAGAGGGGCCGCGCAGGTGAACGCGCTCGATGTGGCCGGTCGGGCGGGGATGTCGGCTGGAACACGCTTCCTGCTATACCCACAAGCGCCTCACGTTTCTGGGTACGAGCAACCCGAGGCGGTCTGGATTTCAACATCGCCTGGTTTGATCCATCCGGGTCCGGCGGATCATCGCATATACGTGCGTGATCCCTTGCTGGACAAGCAGCCGTACGGGTATCCCTACCTGCCGCCCTTCGTCGGCGCGTATTTCCCACCCGCCGAGCCCGGCGTTGATGGTCATTTCGACCACCTCGCTCTTCAGTCGCGCCAGTTCCTGGCAGCGCATGCGTTCGCGGCTGCGAGCCGGGTGCTGGACATCTGGGAAAGCTATCTGGGCAAGCCGATTGTCTGGTACTTCGCCGAAACATACGAGCGGCTTGAGATCATTCCCTGGGTTGACTGGGAGAATGCGCAATCGGGGTATGGCTATCTGGAGCTTGGCCGCGAGCGTGGAGCCGACGGGAGCGGCCATCCGTACGCCCTCAACTTCGATGTGATCGCGCATGAAATGGGTCACTCCATACTCTTTTCTCTCTTCGGAGTGCCCACGCAGGGCCTGCAGAACGGCGACTTCGGGCCGTTCCACGAAGCCAACGCCGATCTTATTTCGCTGCTTTCGTTCCTGCATTTCGACAGCGGGATGGATCGATTGTTACGGCACAGCCAGGCAAACCTGCTTGTCCTCAACGAGCTCAACCGCATCGCCGAACTGACGGGCGACCGCCAGATCCGCCTCGCCAGTAACTCGCGCAAGATGACGGAAGTGACCGAAGAGATTCATGACCGGTCTCGCCCATTCACGGGAGCGGTGTTCGATACCCTGGTCGATCTCTACCATGCCGGCCTGGTGCGGCAGGGCCTGGCCGACGAGCGCCTGCTTCGCTTCGACATCAGGCAGGTTAGTGAAGCCGACATGCGGCGCATCTCTAACTTCACGGGCGATGCATTCCGGGCCAGTCCGTTCCTTTTCAAGACCGAGCTAATCAAGGCGCGCGACGATGTCGCGCTTTCGCTCGCGCGCGCGTGGACGCGCCTCGATGCCGACCATCTCACATTCGCAATCGCAGCCTCCACCATCATCGAAGTGTCCGACCGCGTCGGCCCGGCGATAGCGGCAAGCTTCGAAGAGAACTTCAGATGGCGGGAAATTTTATGAATTGGTGATTGCAACGGAGGGTAACGACATGAGCGACGATTTTCACCGGCCGACACTGACCTTTCCCGATGGCGCATATAACGCCAGCCAAGTAAGGCTCTACGGCATCCCCGGGAGTGGTGGTCTCGTTTTCCCAGGGAGCTCAAAGGCCGTCGGCACAAAAAACACAAGTATTTCGTCAAACATGTCGACGGGTGATCCCAAAAAAGATGAGAAAGCAAACGCAGAAGTTAAGAAAATCGTAGAAGAATTAAGAGGTAAAGGAAGAAATATATTGTCTGATGAAGAAATATTCAAGAAGCTTATTACATTACCGCCGTTTCCATTGCCTACAGGAATGTCGTACCAAATTGTACTCGACACGCGAAAGTTTGGAAAAATTGCTTTATCAACATTAGTAACACTCGAAGAGGCAGCAAGGGAAGGGAAATTTCTTTCCTGTGGCATTATTGTCGGTTATTCATATGAAGGACAGTGCTATGATTTACCAAAACCGAAAATCATGCTGATCTCGGCCTTTCCTCAAGAAATTCCACTCGACGATTGCGGCTATGACAAGAAAAAGCCGAGTGTGGGGGACAGATACATGCTTTGGATAGTCGACAAGCTTGATCAGTGCATTGAATTCGAAACGAACCAGGGGTTCGTCGAGCAGATCGTTCTCGAAGCCAATATGCCGGGTAAGCGCTCGCCCACGATGTATGCTTCCCGGATGATGACGGGCCATCGCGGGGGGAGACTTGGCGACTGATAGACGCGAGTGCGCGCATGTCCGATGGCGAGTTGTTGCCGGCTAGCCCCCGGCTCGGCTTGCATGGTTGTTGTCCAAATCCACCGGCCTGTGGCGATTATACACCGCTATAACTCAGCTTGCCGGACTACTGGCTGCTTTGACCGTTGTTGGCGAATTGGCGGTTTTCGATGCCCACGGTGGTGATGCGGCAGTCGGCGGCAAAATCGCCCGTGGAGGGTAATCGGCGGTGTTTGATGGCGCCCCTTCCTCTTAGTCTTAGTCTAGAGGCGGGCGCCGGCGCAGGCCGGCACAAGCTTTCGCTCGGCGCGATGATCTCTGGAAGATCACGCTGAGGCGTCGCGTGATCGTCAGTTCTCAAGTTATAAAACTGGCAGCGACCTCTTCGAGCGTCCGTTCCATCCATAGATGGCCGGGATCACTGTCGTTCCGCCGGTGCCAGTAGAGACGTTCCTCGATGATCGGCATCTCGAAGGGCACTGGAAGCGCCCTCACATTGTAGCGGTCGCTCTGCATCGCGACCAGCAGCGACGGCAGGATCGTCGCCATATCAGTCCTGCCGACCGTATTCAAAGTGAGATGGAAGTTCGGCAGCCACCCGCATGTGTGCGGTTGCTTAGGCTGCTGGCGCCAAAGCTGCTCAGCGACGCCAGCGATCACCCCGCCAAACCGAGTCTCGATATATCCCATCACACATAGCTCGTCGAAAGTGATGGTCTTGGCGGTGTGCGCATTATCTTTGGAGATCGCCACAACGAACTTGTCGGTGAATAGTTTCTGCGACCGTATGAACTCGTCATAGGCCTGCATTTTGTCGAGCAGTCTGGCTGAGATTGTGATCGCGAAGTCGATCTGGCCGTCCACAATGCGGTCTGCGGTATCCGCCGACAGCTCCTCGAACTGCACGCTGATCAGCGGAGCGATCTCCCGCAGCCGAGATATCAAATGCGTGGCCAGAAGCTCGCAGCAGTAGGTTGTCGCAGAAATCCGAAAAACACGTCGCGCGGCCGACGCATCGAAGCTGGTCGGCTGATCGTTAAGCTCGCTGACCTGAGAGAGAATAGTCTTGACAGGGTCGGCGAGCGCGCGGCCCCTGGCGGTCAACTCGAGATTGCGGCCGATTTGCTCTAGCAGCGGATCGGCGAAATGGTGGCGCAACTTCCGCAGCGCCGCGCTCATCCCGGGCTGAGAGATGTGAATGCGCTCCGCGGCGCGGGTGACATTCCTTTCGGTGAGGAGCGCATCGAGCGCAACCAGAAGATTGAGATCGAGTCCTCGAAGATGCATCCGCTCCCCCAATATGTGCCCATAAGAGCGAGGGTTTCTGAATTTTTAGGTCCGTTCGAGCACCAATGCAAATAAACCGCTTGGTTAGCACGGAGCCTTCTCTGCCGATCTTGCGGGGGGTTCGCAGATTACAGACGAACTCGGCGCCCTCGCGGCAAGGGACTGACGATCAAAGCATTCCTGCGAGGAATATCCGAGCTGGATTGCTGGTATTTGAACAAACGATTTCCGTGCCGACGATCCGTCTTCTAGCTGGTAGGCAATGAATAGGAGACTCGACATGGTTACGCAGACGATCGAACACCGACCCGCCCCGTCCGCCTCGGGCTGGCTCAAGCGCTATTATTTCACCCGGTTCGCCTTCTCGGCGGCGTGGGTCGTGATTGCCTTCTCGGTCGCCAAGAGCGTGCCACCGCTCGCCGCGATCATGCTCGTCGGCTATCCGGCCTGGGACGCGCTCGCCAACTTCATCGATGCCCAGCGCAGCGGCGGCCTCGGCCGCAACAAATCGCAGCTGCTCAACTTCATCTTCAGCGTTCTCACCGCGATCGCCGTCGCTGTCGCACTTCGCAGCAGCATGCACAGCGTGCTGGTCGTCTTCGGCATCTGGGCCGGCTTCTCCGGCATCTTTCAACTCGCCACCGCCGTGGGCCGCTGGAAATCCTTCGGCGCCCAGTGGGCGATGATCCTGAGCGGCGCCCAGTCCGCCCTTGCAGGCGTCTTCATGATCTTGATGGCCCGCGGACCAGACCCGGTCGGCATCGCCAACATCGCCCCCTATGCAGCGTTCGGCGCCTTCTATTTCGCCGTCTCGGCCATCTGGCTCACCATCAGCGATGCCCGAAAAGGTGGGATTCGCGCCGCGAGCTAAGACGCGGCGCCAGCCACGCCTTCGGGCCGCGGCTCCGGCCCCATTTCCCAGTATCGGCTTTGGCTTTTTATGCCCTTTCGCCTCTCGCAGCCGTTCGCGTATGGATCCGCTGCAATAGCACGCGTCGATTACCACTTCCGCCCGTTCGATCTCACGCTATGCTGCTGACCATGATACCAAAGCCGCGAGGTCCTTCATGATGAAGCAAGGTCAGCACCATGAGCGGATGACCATTCGCGGCCAGCTCCAACCCGCGTCCTTCTTGCCTTGGATCACGCGCCATGCGGCCAAGCTCGGTCTCGCGCACCATATCACTCATGCAAGCACCGATCGCATCGAGCTCGATATTGCCGGGGCGACGGAACTGATCGACATGATGGAGATGGGGTGTTCGCTCGGGCCCATCGAGGTCTGGGTCGAGACCATCGACCGCGCGCCTGTCGAGCAAAAAACACATGGCTTTGCGCGTGGTTACCGTCCGTCTGCACTTAATTTAATCAATATTGCAGTTGCGAAATAATTATGCATACGTCAGACTATCGAGCGGTTCGCCAACTCCTTGTGCTGGCATCTCTGGCCGGCAAACAGTGGTATCAGCACGGAAAGTAAGGTCATGCTGTCCGACAAGACGGACACCTGGGTGCCGGTCGCCCTTTCCCAGGATCTGCCGACAGGACAGGCAATGCCGGCGCGGACGCCCGCCGGTCCCATTGCCCTCTGGCGAAGCCAATCGGGGCGCTTGGCGGCATCGGCGGATCGCTGCCCGCACCGTGGCATGCGCCTCTCCCATGGCTTCGTGCGCGGCGAGGCGCTCTCCTGCATCTATCACGGCTGGACCTATTCGCAGGCCGGTCGGTGTCTGCGCATTCCCGCCCATCCCAGCCTCACGCCGCCGGAGACGATTCGCGTTGCGACCCGGTCGGTCGAAGAGGCAGGCGGCATCGTCTGGGTTGCTGATGGAGAGCCCGACGGCAAGCCACCGCTTTTCGAGAGTTACGTCCCGCTCCGTTCATTGACGGTCCGTGCCGGAGGTTCGGCGCTCTCTGCGGCTGCCGGAACGAAGGTCGCCGTTGAAGGATTCGTCTGGCAGGCGCCCGGCGCGCCGGCAATCCGCCTGCTGCCCGTCCCGCAGGAGACCGGCGAGACTCTGGTCCATGTCCTTGTTCCAGCCGATTGCGGTGCGTCCGAGCGCATTGCCGCCTCCCGAGCCGCCGAGAGCCTTCGGCGCATGGCCGAACGGATCGAGGCGAAAGAGGCCGTGTCATGAACGACGATGCGATGCGCGACGAATGGTATCCGGTCGGGCTTTTCAGCCAGCTCGACCGCGGTGGGCGCGAGACCACCCTGATGGGCGCGCCGATCAAGGTTGCGCTCGACGCCAATGGCGCGGCGAAAGTGACAGGCGAAAACGGGCGCGTGCTGCCGGTCTCGGTGCGCTATGGCCATGTCTGGTCGTCGCTCGGCGAACCCAGGAAACCGGTGTTTCCGATTCCCGAGGCGGACCAGCCCGGGCGCCGCTTCGTCGATGTCGGTGTGGTGCGGGTGCGCTGCTCGCCGCTCCGCGCCGTCGAGAACTTTCTCGACATCGCACACTTCCCCTTCGTCCATACCGATATCCTCGGCTCGGAGCCGCATACCGAGGTCGAAGACTACAAGGTCGAGATCCGCGAGGAAGAGGACGAGGTCTGGGCAACCCAGGTGAAGTTCTACCAGCCGCAGGCGGCGAAATCGGCGAGCGGGGGTATCACGACGGAATATATGTACCGCGTGCCGGCACCGACCTGCTCGGTCCTTTACAAGACCTGCCCGCCGCGCCCGGGCGAATGGGATGTCATCGCGCTGTTCGTCCAGCCGCTTGCGGAGGACCTCTGCGACGTCTGGCCGTGGATGGCGCTCTTCGACGACGAGACCCCACTGACCGACCTCATCCATTTCCAGCAGACGATTTTCCTGCAGGACCGCTCGATCCTCGAAAACCAGATCCCGCGGCTTCTGCCGCTCGATCCCGGCATGGAAATCCCGACGCGCGCCGACCTGACTTCGGTCGCCTATCGCCGCTGGCTGAAACGCCACAATTTTACCTACGGCGCGCAGCTGGTGGCACAATGAGGCTTTACGACTACGTCCTCTCCCCAAGTTGCTACAAGGTGCGCCTGATGGCGGCGCTGTCAGGCGTGAAGCTCGAAATCCGTCCGGTCGACTTCCATCCCGGCGCCGAGCATCGCGGCCCCGAGCTTATGGCGCTTAATCCGGGAGGCTCCATCCCGATCCTTGAAGACGGCGACCTGATCCTGACCGAATCTTCCGCCATGCTTGGCTATCTCGCCGCGAAGGCAGCA
Source organism: Mesorhizobium sp. M1050 (assembly GCF_040318715.1). Lineage (NCBI taxonomy): Bacteria > Pseudomonadati > Pseudomonadota > Alphaproteobacteria > Hyphomicrobiales > Phyllobacteriaceae > Mesorhizobium > Mesorhizobium sp. M1050. The sequence continues at coordinate 36,338 of NZ_JAMYMV010000011.1, forward strand.
CCGGCCTGGCTCGGCAGCGGCGCCCCCGAGGAGACGGCGCGCATCCAGCAATGGCTTTCCTTCTCGCACAGGCTGACCGCCAGCCTCGGCGGCGCGCGCCTGCACGAGATGCTGCTGCGCCCCGGTGACATCGGTGCGCTCCAGGCCAATGGCATAGCGGCACTGCGTGAACTGGAAGCCGGCCTCTTCGAACAAAAAATGCGTGGCAATCGGTTTCTCGCGTCCGACCGCCCGACAATTGCCGACATTGCCTGCTTTCCCTATGTCGCGCTGGCGCCCGACGGAGGCGTTTCCCTCGACCCGTATCCCACGATCCGGCTCTGGTCGCGAGCGCTCCGCAGCCTCGACAACTTCATCGAGATGCCCGGTATCCACCGGCTGCACGAGTTGAAGCCCGAACCGCGACCATGCCCGGACGAGGCGTGAGATGACCGGCTATCTCCTGAAGAATTGCGCGGCGGTCATCACCGATGAGGGCAAGGGTCCGAGCGTCCGGCGCAATGTCGATGTGCTGACGATTGGGCCGCGGATCGAGGCAATCGGGGAAGGCCTGCACAGGGGCGAGCTGCCGGCCGGCACCATCGTGCAGGACGCCGACGGCTGGTTCGTCTATCCCGGCCTCGTCAACACGCACCATCATTTCTTCCAATGCTTCGTGCGCAACCGTGCCGAGCTCGACTGGACGAAGCTGTCGGTCATCGAATGGCTCGACCGGATCTATCCGATCTTCTCCCGGCTCAACGAGGATTGTTTCTATCACGCCTCGGTCACGGCGATGGCGGAGATGATCAAGCACGGTTGCACCACGGCCTTCGACCACCAGTACAATTTTCCCCGCCATGCCGGAAAGCGGCTCATCGACCGGCAGTTCGAAGCGGCCGATCTTCTCGGCATGCGTTTCCACGCGGGCCGCGGCGGCAACACGCTGCCGAAGTCGGAAGGCTCGACCATTCCGGACGAGATGCTGGAGACCACGGACGAATTCATCGCCGACTGCGCTCGCCTCATCGACACTTATCACGACACCAGCCCCTTCAGCATGCGCCAGGTCGTCGTCGCTCCCTGCCAGCCGGTCAATTGCTACCGCGAAACCTTCGTGGAATCGGTTTCGCTGGCGCGCGATCGCGGGTTGCAGATGCACACCCATGTCGGCGAGGGCGAAAGCCCGGTCATCGAAGCCCGCCATGGCATGCGCACGGTGGACTATCTCGAGGAACTCGGATTTGCCGGCCAAGACACTTTCTATGCCCATTGCTGGGAGCTGACGCATGACGAACTGCGGGTGATGGCGGCGAGCGGCACCGGCGTTTCGCACTGCCCGGAGCCGGTCTATCTGGTGGGTGCGCAGGTGACCGATATTCCCGCCATGTCCGCCTTCGGCCTGCGCGTCGGTCTCGGCTGCGACGGTGCCGCCTCGAACGACAATTCCAACCTCATGCACTGCATCCATTCCGCCTACATGCTGCAATGCCTGGCGGCCTCGACGCGCGCTCATCCGGTGCCCGCGCCGGCCGATTTCCTCGGCTATGCGACAACGGGCGGCGCCGCGCTTCTCGGTCGCAAGGACATCGGCCGACTGTCGCCCGGCATGGCCGCCGATCTCTTCGCGATCGACACGCGCCGCATGGATTATGTCGGCACGCGCCACGATCCGTTGAGCCTGATTGCCAAGGTCGGCATCGGCATGCCAACCGACATGACCATGATCAACGGCCGCATCGTCTGGGAAAAGGGTGCGTTTGCCGGGCTGGACGAGGCCCGGCTTGCCGCGGACGCGGAAGCCGCGCTTGCTACGGTGGAATTCTGACAACTTAAAAAAGGGGAACTGACATGCTGAACTACCTGACCCGCAGAACTCTAATGAAGGGCCTTGCCGCGACGGGGCTTGCCGGCGCGCTTGGCGGCCGTCCCGCCTTTGCGGCCGACGAGCCGCTGGGTATCACGCTCGTGCTCCCGTCGCCGGTCGGCGATGTCGGCTGGGGCCATGCGCTCGCCGCCGGCCTCGAGCCGGTCAAGGCCGCATACGGCGACAAGGTGAAGATCACCGTCATCGAGAACATCGCCGAGGGGCCGGACGCCGACCGGATCATGAACAAGACCGTCGCCGACGGGAACAAGTTCCTGATCGCCGGCTCGTTCGGCTACCAGAATGGCGCACTGCAGATCGCCCGCCGCGATCCTGGGGTCACCGTGCTGCATGCCTCCGGCTTCCAGACCGCGCCGAATTTCTCGCCCTTCGCGGCGAAGTATTTCCAAGGCACTTACCTGCTCGGCATGGCCGCCGCAGCTCTTTCCAAAACCGGCAAGCTGGGCTCGGTCTCGGCCTTCGCCATTCCGGAGCTGATCACCTCGATCAACGCATTTACGCTCGGCGCGCAGACCGTAAACCCCGCTATCGAGGTATCGGTCGTCTGGGTGAACTCCTGGTTCGACCCGGCCAAGGAACAGGAGGCCGCCAAGGCACTGATGGCGCAGAACTGCGACGTGATCTTCTCGAACGCGCAGGATACGCCCTCGGTCATCTCGGCCTGCGAAGAGGCTGGCGTCTACGCGTTCAACCTCAATTCGTCGATGAAAAAATATGCGCCGAAGAAATATCTCGGCTGCATTGCGACGGACTGGTCGCCCTTCTTCAAGGCTTCCGTGGATGCCCATATCGCCGGAACCTTCAAGGGCGCCAACGCCTTCCTTGGCGTCGCCGAAAAGGTGGTAGAGGTCGTGGACTGGAACTCGGATATCCCGGCCGACACGATGGCGAAGATCAAGGAAGTGGCGGCGAAGATCGCCGACGGCAGCTTCTCGCCCTTCACGGGTCCAATCTCCAAGGCCGACGGCAGCGAAGCCGCCGCCGCCGGTGCGACGATAGCGGATCCCGAGATCGTCGCGATGGACTGGCACGTCAAGGGTGTCACCACACCGCTGCCCAAGTAAGTCATGACCCCGCCCCTTCTGTCGCTTCGCGGCATCTCGAAAAGCTACGGCCAGATCCGGGCCAACCAGGCCATCGATCTGGACGTGGCGCCCCAATCGATCCATGCGATTCTAGGGGAAAATGGGGCGGGCAAATCGACGCTGATGAAACTCATCTATGGCGTCGAACAGCCGGACGAGGGCACCGTCGTCTGGAACGGAGAGCTCCTGAGCCTTGCCTCGCCGGCCGAGGCAAGGCGCAGGGGCATCGGCATGGTCTTTCAGCATTTCTCGCTGTTCGAGACGCTGAGCGTTGTCGAGAACATCCAGCTCGTCGTGCCCGGCAGCAAGGCGGAGCTGGCGGGGCGCATCCGCACCCTCGGCCAGGAGTTTGGCCTTGAAGTAGATCCTCTCGCCGATGTGCACGCGCTTTCGGTCGGCGAGCGGCAGCGGGTGGAGATCATCCGCTGCCTGATGACGGACCCGAAGCTGCTCATTCTCGACGAGCCGACCTCGGTGCTGCCGCCGCAGGCGGTGAAGAAGCTGTTCGAAACGCTCAGGCGCCTTCGCGACCGCGGCGTGTCCATCCTCTTCATCTCCCACAAGCTGGAGGAAATTCGCACGATCTGCGACCGGGCGACCATCCTGCGTGGAGGGCGCGTTACTGGCACCGTCGACCCGCGCGACCACGATACGCACGACCTCGCCCGCATGATGATCGGCCGCGACATGCCGGAGGTGATGCCGGCATTGGCCATGCCCGAGGGGGAGAAGCGGCTGGAAATAATCGGCATGGATTACACGCCCGATGACCCCTTTGCCACGCCGCTCTCTGGTATCAGCCTCACGGTACGATCAGGCGAGATCCTTGGCATTGCCGGAATCTCGGGCAATGGCCAAGGCGAACTTGCCGCGCTCATCTCAGGCGAAGCGATGCTGAAGGAACAGCGCGACCGGATCTACATGATGGGCCGCGACGTAGGCACACTCGACGCGGCGGCGCGCAGGAGAGTAGGGTTCGCCTTCGTGCCCGAAGACCGGCTCGGACGCGGCGCGGTCCCTGAAATGTCGCTCGTGCTCAACACCGTTCTTACCGCCCATCCTTTCGATCTCGTGAGGCACGGCCTCATCGACAACGCCGGAGCGACGGCTTTCACCAGCGAATGCATCCGCCAGCACGACGTCCGCGCCTCCGGCCCGGCTGCCGAAGCGGGCTCGCTGTCCGGCGGCAACTTGCAGAAATTCATCGTCGGTCGCGAGATGATGCTCTCGCCAAAACTGCTCTTCGTGGCGCAGCCGACCTGGGGCGTAGACATCGGCGCTGCGTCCGCCATCAGAAGGCGGCTCATTGCGCTGCGCAACGAGGGCATGGCTATCCTCGTCATTTCCGAGGAACTCGAGGAACTTTTCGAACTCTGCGATTTCATCCAGGTGCTGCATCATGGGATGCTCAGTCCGCCTCTGGTCACGCGGGACACGCGCCCCGAAGACATCGGCCGATACATGATCGGCGCTCATGCCTCGCCAGAGAAGGTTCCTGCATGAACATTTCGGCCGCGACGTTCCTCCCCGCGCTCGTCCGCCGGGAGCATGCCTCGCTCGTCGCGGCCATGCTGGCCCCGGTTGCCGCGCTTGGCATGGCGATCATCCTCAATCTGGGCCTTTATGCGCTCATAGGCCGCGATCCGGCGGCCGTGCTGTACGCGATGCTTCTCGAGCCGTTCCTCTCCTGGACATCGTTCGCGGAGGTGCTGCTCAAGGCCGGGCCTCTTCTCCTCATCGCGCAGGGGCTGGCGATCGGTTTTCGAGCAAAAGTGGTCAACATCGGCGCGGAGGGCCAGTTCATCCTCGGCGCTATTTTCGCCTCGGCGATCCCTGTCTGGTTTCCGCAGGCGACCGGGCAGTGGATCTGGCCGCTGATGCTGCTTCTCGGGGCCCTCGGAGGTGCGCTTTGGGCATCTATCACCGCCTTCTGGCGCGTCAGATTCAATGCGAACGAGATCCTGGTCTCCCTGATGCTGAGCCTCGTTGCCGCGCAAGTCCTCAACTACCTGCTGCTCGGCCCCTGGAAGGACCCGGCCGGCTTCAATTTCCCACAATCCGTGATGTTTCAGAACGACGCGATGCTGCCGACCCTGATCGCGGGTACCCGCGTCAACGTCTCGCTGCTCATCGCACTCGCGCTCTCGCTGGCGGCCTGGGTTTTCATGCAGCGAAGCTTCATGGGATATAAGCTCCAGGTCGGCGGCCTTGCCCCGCGCGCGGCCGGCTACGCCGGCTTCAGCGAAGCGCGTGCGATTTGGCTGTCGCTTCTGATCGGCGGCTTCGTGGCGGGACTGGCAGGCGCCGCGGAAGTCGCGGGGCCGCTCGGCCAGTTGCAGCGCTCGATCTCGACCGGCTACGGTTATGCGGCCATCATCGTCGCCTATCTAGGCGGCTTGCATCCGGTCGGCATCATCTTTTCTGGGCTCTTCATGGCCGTCCTTTATATCGGCGGCGACAATGCGATGGTGTCGGCGAACCTGCCGATCGCCGCCGTCCGCGTCTTCCAAGGCAGTTTGCTGCTCGCCTATCTCGTCGCTGTGGCCTTCGTGCGCTACCGCATCGAGTGGCGCCGCCCCCATCTCCGGAGCCAGCCATGAACGCCGTCGAGTTCATTATTTCGGGCATGCTCGCAGCCGCAACCCCCTTTCTGCTTGCCGCACTAGGCGAGCTGGTGGTCGAGCGCGCCGGCGTCCTTAACCTCGGCGTGGAGGGCCTGATGGCCCTCGGCGCGGTGCTCGCGTTCATCGTCGTCTACCACGGCGGTGGACACCTGCTGGGCTTCGTCGCCGCCGGCCTCGGCAGCGCCGTCCTGTCCCTCGTCTTTGCAGTGCTGGCACTCGGTTTCAGGGCAAACCAGGTCGCCACGGGCCTTGCGATCGGCATCCTCGGCCAAGGCCTTTCGGCGCTGTTCGGCAAAAGCTACGAGAGCCTGACGGTCAAGGGGCTCCCGAAACTTGCCTTTCCCGGCCTCTCGGAAATCCCGGTAGTCGGCAGGCTGTTTGTCGAAGACGTCGTCGTATGGCTTTCCCTTGCCGTGACGTTCGCGATCTGGGCGATGTTTGCCTATACGAGGGTCGGCCTTGTCGTGAGGGCAATCGGCGAGAATCCCAAGGCTGCCCACGCCATCGGCTATCCGGTCATCGCCATCCGTGTCGCGGCAATAGCCTTTGGTGGCATGATGGCTGGTTTTGCCGGCGCCTATGCGGCAGCGGTGTACACGCCCCTTTGGGCGGACGGCATGATTGCCGGACGTGGCTGGATCGCGATCGCACTCGTTGTCTTTGGCACCTGGCTTGCTGGCCGCATCTTCCTGGGTGCCTGCCTCTTCGGCGCGGTTTCGCTGATGAGTCTCGCGGCCCAGGCGACCGGTCTGGACGTACCGTCGCAACTGCTTTCGAGCCTTCCCTATCTCGTTACAATCGTCGTGCTCGGTATCATCTCGGCGGACCGCCGCCTGCTCAGGCTGAACGGCGTCGCCTCGCTTGGCGAACCCTTCGAACGCTAGCCACGATGTGGATTTGCGAAGCTCGGCGCAAGTTGAAGCGCCCTTGGCGGTCGACTGCTCGCAGGCAATCAGGCAGCGTCTGGCAAAGACTTACGGCGCTCGATCAGGCCCGTGGCGGTCGAGAACCGCATGCATCGTCGAGATCGCTACAACGAAGGCGTCGCAATCCATAACCCCTCAAAATTGATTGGCTCAAAGCTGTCTACCAGCCTTGTCGGCCATACCATTCGTCGATGTCTCGGCGTACGCGATCCTTCGCCAGGCCGTAGCGTTCCTGGATCTTGCCTTCGAGCTGATCGCGCTTGCCGGCGATGCGATCGAGATCATCATCGGTGAGCTTGCCCCACTGTTCCTTCACCTTGCCTTTGACCTGCTTCCAATTTCCTTCGACGCGGTTCCAGTCCATGGTGGCGAACTCCTTCGTTTCTCTGGTGGAAAAACGGTCGTATGGCCGTGGGGTTCCGCTACAATGCCGAGAAGCGACAACCGCGATTGGAAGCGGATTTCGTTTCGATCAAACAGCCTCGATGGAACATTAGCAGTTTCTAAATGTTGATGTGTGCGGCAGGCGGTGCCCTCCATCGCCTGCTGAAGATTGGGGCGACAGCCCCGATCGGCCCGCGCTCTCCGCCAGAGGCGCGGGCTTTATGATCTGATCAAGGGAATAAACTGGCCCGGGGAATTAACTGGCCAAGGGAAGCGATGACCGAGGGACATGGCAGGCTTCTTTCGGCCCTCGCGGCGGGTTTTTCTATTTAGGGTTTGTCGATTACTGTTGGTCGCTGGAGGTGCGGCGATGACGGCTTGCGATGGTTCGGCTACCGGCCAGTCCTGGCGGCGTCTCGGCCTGCGGATCTTGCCGGGCGGCGCCCATCCGCTGGTCATTGCTATCGGTGCCGGCCTTGCCTTTGGCGCCTACATGGCGTTGGCCGATGCCATTCTGTTCCGCGACGTCACGCCCGCTGCACAGATTGCACTCGTGGCGGGATCGTCGGCTCTTGAACGGATCGCCCATTTCGCCCGTCTCGCGGTGCTGGATGAACTGGAATTCCGCCTCGTCGCGATGTCGATAATCGCATGGCTCCTGGTCAGCGTGGCGGGTAAGCAGGCATGGTGCTTCTGGGCAGCGATCCTCCTCACGGCGCTGGTTGTCTTTCCAGCATTTCACCTCCCCTATCTGTCGGCGCTGACACCCTCATTCCCAACAGCATTGCGAGAGATCATGCTGCATGGCGGCGCGGGCATCCTGTGGGGATATCTTTATTGGCGGCACGGTTTGGTTGCCGCCATCGCCGCACACGTCAGCGCGCATCTTTCACTGCAGCCACTGTTGGCGATCATGCACTGAAGGTGTCGTCTGGCTAAGGCCGCTGGATGAGCTTGGCATCGGTCGGGAACATGATGTTCTTCGGCCGTACGGTGGTGTCGACGATCACTTGGCGCGTGTCGGCCGGTTTCATCGCACCGGTCTTGACCGTAAATGCCGAGGCTTTCCTGCAGGAGCACGACGACCCGCTCCTCGCTCATGCGGCTATGCCAGCGTCATCGACGAGCGGCCGCCATGGCTAAGGCAGTGTCCCCATCCCCCTAACACTCTCCCGCTCCACCAGCGGGCACTCCAGCTTGGTGATCGGATACCGTCCTCGCCCCGGCACCGCCGGCGCCTCCAGCTGCTCGATCGCCCATTGGCCCATAGCCATGTGCGGCAGGATCGAGGTGGTCAGCGGCGGGAACAAGTGCCGGGCGATTTCCTCGTCGTCGTAGCCGACGATGGAGATGTCCTGGGGGATGTGCAGGCCGGCTTCCTTCAGCGCTTCGTAACAGCCGATCGCGGTGCGATCGTTCTGGCAGAAGATGGCGGTCGGACGGTCCTTCAGCGCCAACAGCTTGACGGTCGCGGCATAGCCGGCACTGGCCGACCAGTCGCCCTCGACCACCAGTTCGGGATCGAACGGGATGTCGGCGGTGGCGAGTGCGCGGCGGTAGCCCTTCAGCCGGTCTTGTGCCGCCTGCATCCACGGCTCGCCGGTGATGGTTGCGATGCGGCGGTGGCCGTGGCTGATCAGATGGCGGGTCGAGTTCTGGCCGCCGGCGATCTCGCTCGGCACCACGGCCGGGAAGGCGTAGTCTGATGTGTAGCAGTTGAGCAGGATCACCGGGATATCGAGGCCGTAGAGGTAATCGGGCGCGGTGATCTCCCGGGTGAAGATAGTCATGTAGATCAGCGCCGAAATGCCCCGCTTGGTGAGTGCCGCGATGGCCCGCGGCTCCATGACGGCATCGCCCAGCGTCTGCGCCACCAAGAGCACGTTTCCGGCATTCCACGAGGCCTGCCGCGCGCCCTCGATGGCGACGACGGCTTCCGGGCTGGTGGCGAGCTGGTCAACGACGAAGCCGATCACACCGTCGAGTCCTTCGAAGGCGGGCTCCTTGAAGGCAGGCAACGCCGGGTGAAGCGCCGAGAAGGCGGGCGCCGCATAGCCAAGGGTCCGCGCGGCCTCGATCACCCGTTCGCGGGTCTGCTGCGACAGCTTGATCCCTGGCGAATTGTTGAGCACGAAGGAGACGGTCGCCTGCGAGCATCCGGCCGCCCTGGCGATATCGGTCATGGTGACACGACCCCTGGCGCCCTTCGCCGGCGCCTTGCGGCGCCTCGCTTTGTCGATGGCCGGACTATCGCTCATGTCGCTCCCTCAGCCTGTCTGGCGACGGCCTGTCGGGCCGCCAAGATGGCGTGGATGTTGCCGGCTTATAGAAATCGCCACAACTCATTTATATCTATTAGCAACCTTGAGGTCCACTCGCCATGCGAATCTGGACAACTCACAACTCAAGCGCCATAAAGCCCGGGCGTTGTCGCAGCCAGGCGGCGGCTCGCGCCAGATACGCCGCGAAACCGAAATCTCGTCCTGGGCGCCACCTCGAAACTAATACTGTTTACTAATACAAGAATGCGCTGTACCGTCAATTTGTCGCGTCCGGGCCGCCTGGGTCCGGGGCCGGCTGGAGTGTGTGCAAATGGCCGATGGCGAGCGGATATTAGCTCCGCGAGCCTTGTCTCGAATATACGATATGTCAGACAAATCGGACTATTTACGAACGAGAGATGAGTCTCTAAGGTCGATGGTCGTGGCTGGAAGGGCGCCATTCTTTCGTTGCCGGAACACCCTTTGAGGAGGAGGGCGTCCAAGCTGCAAACGGCAAATTCAGGTGACTAAGACCAGTCTGTCTGATGACTAAACCAAATGGGAGGTTGAACATGAAATCTTTGATACGAAATGCATCCGTGGCCACCGCGGCGCTGCTGCTCGGCCTGTCGGCCACGGCAATCGCGCGCGCCGACGACAAGCCGACGCTGGCATTCGTCGTCAACGGCGCTTCCGATTTCTGGAAGGCCGCCGAAGCCGGCGTCAAGAAGGCGCAAGGCGAACTGCCGGATTACAATCTCGAACTCAAATATCCCGAGCAGTCCTCGGTCGCCATCCAGCAGCGGCTGATGGACGATCTGGTGACGGCTGGCGTCAAGGGCATCATGGTCTCGGCCGTCGATCCCAAGACCTCGACCGACGGGCTGAACAAGATCGCTTCGGAAACAGCGCTGTTCACCACCGACTCGGACGCCCCGCAGACCAAGCGCGTTGCCTATATCGGCTCGTCCAACGTCGATGCCGGCAAGCAGGCGGCTGAAATCGCCAAGAAGGCGATGCCCAATGGCGGCAAGTGCCTCGGCTTCGTCGGCCTGCTCGGCGCCGACAATGCCAAGGAGCGCATCCAGGGCATGAAGGACGGCCTGGCCGGCACCAAGATCGAACTGATCGACGTGCGTGGCGACGACATCGACCAGGCGCGCGCCAAGAAGAACGTCGAGGACGCGCTGGTCGCAAGCCCCGACGTCACCTGCATGGTCGGCTTCTACTCCTACAACACGCCGCGCATCTATGAAGCGCTGCGCGACGCCGGCAAGCTCGGCTCGATCACCGTCGTCGGCTTCGATGACGATCCGATCACGCTGGGCGGCGTCAAGGAAGGCACCGTTGCCGCAACCGTCGTGCAGCAGCCCTTCGAATGGGCCTATCAGGGCATGAAGCTGATGGCTTCCTATCTCAAGGGCGACAAGTCGGGCATCCCGGAAGGCGGCCTCATCATCGTTCCCACCAAGATCATCGGAAAGGATGATGTCGACGCCTATGCCGCCAACCTGAAGGCAATGTCTGGAAACTAAAACTTGAAGCAGTTCAGCCGGCTCAACTTCGCTTGGGCCGGCTGCTCGCATTGACGAACCGCGCGAGGATCGTCAGTCTGCCACAAGGTCAGCCCGCCAACTGCTGTCAGGCATGATGAACTATTCCGACACATCCATCGCTACGACCACCCCGTTCCTCAGCCTCGAGAACGTGCGCAAGACCTATCCGGGCGTCGTCGCGCTCGATGGCTTCTCCATGGAGGTCAGGCCGGGCGAGGTCATCGGCCTCGTTGGCGAAAACGGCGCCGGCAAATCGACACTGATGAAGATCCTCGGCGGCGTCACCACGCCGGACACCGGCACGATCACCGTCGACGGCACCGCCCACAAGGGCCTGACGGTCGAAGCCAGCCTGGGCTCGGGCATCGCCTTCGTCCACCAGGAACTCAATCTATTCGACAATCTCGATGTCGCCGCCAACATCTTCTTCGGCCGCGAGCCGTTGCGCGCCGGGCCGTTCAAGCTCGTCGACCGCGCAAAACTGCGCACCATGGTGGCGCCGCTGCTGAAGCGCGTCGGCGCCAATTTTTCCGCCGACACACCGGTTGCGACCCTGTCGCTGGCGCAGCAGCAAATGGTCGAGATCGCCAAGGCGCTGTCGATCGAGGCGCGGCTGGTCATCCTCGACGAGCCGACATCGAGTCTGCCGCTCGCCGAGACCGACAAATTGCTCGACGTCATCAAGGCGCTGAAGGCCGACGGCATCAGCGTCATCTTCATTTCGCATCGCCTGCACGAGGTCGAGCGCGTCGCCGACCGCGTCGTCGTGCTGCGCGACGGCATGTTGGCCGGCACCTTGCCGAAGAGCGACATCGGCCATGACCAGATGGTCAAGCTGATGATCGGCCGCATGCTGAAGGAACGCGAAAAGGCCTCCGAGGCCGCGCGCGCGCCCGGCGCCACAGCCCTGTCGGCCAAGGCCATCCGCACCCCTGCCTATCCCGGCCGGCCGGTCGATCTCGACGTCAGGCGCGGCGAAATCCTCGGCCTTGCCGGCCTTGTCGGCTCCGGCCGCACCGAGCTGGCGCGGGTGTTTTTCGGCATCGACCCAAGCCTTGGCGGCGCGCTCGAGCTCGACGGCAAGCCGCTCGTGCTGGGCTCGGCGGCCGACGCCGTCGCGCATGGCATCTTCCTGGTGCCGGAGGACCGCAAGCTGACCGGCATCCTGCTCGACCTGTCGATCGCCCAGAATATTTCGCTGCCCAATCTGCCGGCGCATGCGCGCCGCTCGCTGGTGTCCACAAGTGCCGAGATTGCCACCGCCGAGAAGCAGAAGAAGGATCTCGGCATCAAGGCGCCGTCCGTGCAGACGCGCACCGGCACGCTGTCAGGCGGCAACCAGCAAAAGGTCGTGCTCGGCAAATGGCTGGCCATGAATCCGAAAGTAATGATCCTTGACGAGCCGACGCGCGGCATCGACATCGGCGCCAAGGCGGAAATCTACGGCCTGATGCGCGCTCTGGCCGATGCCGGCGTCGCCGTGCTGATGATCTCCTCCGACATGGAAGAGGTGATCGGCGTGTCCGACCGCATCGCCGTCATGCATGAAGGCCAGATCTCGGGCATTCTGGACAAGGACCGGTTCAGCCAGGAAAACGTGCTGCTGCTGGCGGTGGGCAAGCAGCCGAAATAGGTTTTTGCCGGGGTCTCGCGCAAGCGCGGGCCGCTCAGCTATTGGGGAGAAAACGATGAGCAAGAAAGATCTCGGCCTGCTGATCCTGATCCTGGTGGTCGGCGCCATCGTGGCGATCATCAATCCGCGCTTCCTGTTGCCGATCAACCTCGCCAACACCTCGAACCTCATCGGCCTGTTCGGCATCCTGTCGATCGGCCAGGCCTTCGTCATCATCACCGGCGGCATCGAACTGTCGGTCGGCTCGGTTGTTGCGCTGCTGGGAACGTTGTTCATCGACTTCATCGCCGTGCGCGAGGTGGCGTGGCCACTGGCCTTCGTGCTGATCCTCTTGCTCGGCGCCATCATCGGCCTGGTGCATGGCTGGCTGATCACGCGGCTCAAGCTGCAGCCGTTCGTCGTCACTCTGTGCGGCCTCTTGATCTACCGCGGCGTCGCCCGCTTCTACACCGCCGACGGCACCGCCGGCTTTGCCTTCGGCCAGAATTTCCCGAACCTCGAATTCCTCACGGCCGGGCGCTCATATGGCGTGCCGAACAGCTTCATCGCGCTGATCGTCATCGCCATCGTCATGTGGGTGGTGCTGCACCGCTCGGTGTTCGGCCGCTATCTCTACGCTATCGGCAAGAACGAGGAGGCGGCGAAATATTCGGGCATCCGCACCGGCCGCATCGTTATGGCCGCCTACGTCATCTGCGGCGTGCTGACGGTGCTGTCGGCGATCTATTTCGCCATGTACACGCGCTCGATCTCGCCGGCCAGCCACGGCCAGTTCTACGAACTTTACGCCATCGCGGCGGCCGTGCTCGGCGGCTTCTCGCTGCGCGGCGGCGAGGGCTCGCTGGTCGGCGTCATCCTCGGCACGGTGCTGCTGCAGGAGTTGCAGAACCTCGTCAATCTGCTTGGCATCCCGTCCTCGCTCAACTTCGCGGTGATGGGCGGCGTCATCCTCATCGGCGTGCTGGTCGACCAGCAATGGGGCGTGTTCCGGGAACGGCGGCTGATGGTCGACGCCACTCGCAAAAGCGCCGCTGGTGCGGCCGCGGAATAGGCCGGCTCGAAGCAGGTTAGATCAGCCCCGACATGTCGGAAAAGGCCATCGCCTTGCGCAGTACCTCGGCGAAGCGCTCGCCGGCCGCGTCGCGCGGGCCGCTATTGTCGATCGAGGTGACGCCAGGGCCGGACAGAGTGACATTGGCGCTGCGGGCCAGCCGCGCCAGCACTTCGCCGCGGGACTCGCGGCCGCGCATTGCCAGCCGCTCGGCCAGCACTTCAGGCGAGGCGGTGATCTCGACGATGGCCAGATTGGCATAGCGCTCGCGCAGCGTCGGGATAATCGCGCGCGACACATTCGCCACCGCGACACGGCCATTGGCGACGGACCAGTCGACATCGACGGGGATGCCATAGCGCAAGCCGTGCGCCTCCCAGGAAATGGCGAAGGCGCCATCGGCTTCGGCTTCGACGAAAGCGGCGTCGGCCAGCGTGTCGTGATCCTCGCTGGCGGCATCGCTCGGCCTGGTGATGACCCGGCGGACGAACTCCAGCCGGGTCTCTTCAGTGAAGCAGGCGCGGGCGAAGCCGATCACCGTGTCCTTGCCGGCGCCGCTTGGGCCGACGACGGCGACGAAGACGCCATCGCGGATCGGAAACGTCTCGGCCGACAATTCACGCTCGATCGACGCCGACACCATCATGCGACCCGGCGTCCCTGGCGCCAGACGGTGCGTACCACCGGGACATGGTCGTCGACGCGCACGCGCACGAGGTCGGCGCGGCGGCCCTGCTCGATGACGCCGCGGTCGGTCAGGCCAATCGCCTCGGCCGGGTTTTTCGAGACCATGGCGACCGCCTGCGGCAGTGAAATGCCGTCGACGACGTCGCCTAGGAAGAACGCCGACTGGATAAGGCTGAAGGGAATGTAGTCGGACGACAAGATGTCGAGCAGGCCGTCGCTGGCCAGCGTGCGGGCCGAGACATTGCCCGAATGCGAGGCGCCGCGCATGACGTTGGGCGCGCCCATCAGCACGCCGAGTCCGGCCTCTTTCGAGGCCCTGGCGGCTTCCTCCGTGGTGGGGAATTCGGCGACGCGCACGCCCTGTTCGATCGCCTCTCCGACATGGCCAAGCGTGGCGTCGTCGTGGCTTGCCAAAACGATGCCGCGCTCGTGGCAGGCGGCGGCGATCACTGCCCGGTTCGGTACCGAATTGCGCGCCGATTCCGCCATCCGTTTTTCGCAGAACAGTTTGAAGTCGCGATCGGTCAGCTTCAGCTTGCGCTGGTAATAATAGGCATAGGTCTCGAGATTGACGAACTGGCGCTGGCCGGGCGCATGGTCCATCAGCGATGCCAGCTTCACCCGTTCGTCGCCGTCGAAATTGGCGAACGCCTTGAGGCAGTCCGGCGCCGAAACCTCGCAGCGCAGATGGATGAAGTGGTCGGCCCGCAGACGGTCCTGCTGCACGCTGTCCTCGATAGCGTCGGCCAGCTTGCGGATGTCGGCGGATGTCAGGTCGGCGTCCTCGTCCATGCCGACGCGCAAGGCGTCGAGCACGGTGGTGATGCCGGCGGTCGCCACTTGCGCGTCATGGGCGAGCACGGCGGCGATCGGATTCCAGCGCACCTTGGGCCGCGGCGCGTAGTGGCCTTCGAGATGGTCGGTGTGAAGCTCGACCAGCCCGGGAATGATGTAGTCGCCGCCCATATCCTCGCCGGCCATGCTCCCACTGGTTTGGCTGGTGCCGACGTCGATGCCGGCGATAAGGCCGTCGCGCAGCACCAGCGAACCCTCGACGATCTCGTCGGCAAGAACGATGCGGGCGTTGTGGAGAACAGTCTCGGCGGTCATTTCAGGCAGTCCTTGGTTATTCCGGCTGGGGTTATGCCGGCTGGGTGTCAGGCAGTTTTTCTGGCCGGGCGGCGCCCGAGCGCATGATGCGAAAGCACCATGAAAGGTGCGCCCGGTTCGGTTTCGACGAACAACGTCAGCGCATCCACCAGCAGCGGCTGTTGCAGCACCTGCGCAAACAGACTGTCGATTGCTGCGCGCAAACGAGGGCTTTCCTGTGGCCCCGCTCGGCCGGACAGCGTCATGTGGAAGCGAAAGGTCTCGAAGACATAGGGGTAGCCCCATTGGCAGAGATTGCGGAACTCGGCCGGCTTCAGTGAATCCGGGCTGCGCCGCTCGATTTCCGCCTCGGTCAACGGCGCACGAAACCGGTCGAAGCCGAGCACCACATCATCGGCGAAGCGGTTGAGCGCCGGCAGCGGGCCTTCCGGCACCAGTGCGAAGAAGCCATCGATCTGGCTGACGACGAGACGCGGAATGGTCACCACCGGCGTCGCCTCGGCAAAATGATCGAGTGCGGCGCGCAGCGAGGCTTCGGTTTCGCTGGCGGCCAGGCGGAACGGGGCTTTCAGCGTCGCGTGAAAACCATAGCGGCGCGCCGAAGCGGTGTGGAAAGCAACTTCCGCCGCCGACAGGTCGGCCACCGCCTCGGCCGGCCTTGTCGCGCCGCCAAACGGGTCGCGGCCGAGCCAGTCGGCGGCGATCCGCGCCAGCGGCTCGTCCTGCCGGGGGGTGAAATAGAGGGCGTAGCGCATCAGTAAGTCCTCGTCAGCCCCTTGCCATAGGTGATTTCCATGACGGATTGACGAAGCTTTGACGGGTTTTCGAAGGCAAATCGAGCCTTCCGGTCTTTAGCCGACGTTTTTTCCGGGTTGGACCAACAGCTTTACCCGGAAGAGACGATCGATCAGGCCTTCATCAGCCATTCGTGCTCAGGCGCATTGTGGAATTTCCACGTCCGCTTAGGCCCGGCCATCACGTTGAGATAGTAGAGGTCGTAGCCGTGGCAGGCGGCGCAGGGATGATAGCCCTTGGGAACCAGCACGACATCGCCGTCCTCGATCGCCATCGCTTCGTCGAGCGCGCGGTGGCCATTCTTGTCGGCGTCGGTGTAGACGCGCTGGAAGGCAAAGCCCTGCGGTGGGCTGAGCCGGTGATAGTAGGTTTCCTCGAGATAGGATTCGTCGGGCAGGTTGTCCTGGTCATGCTTGTGCGGCGGATAGCTCGACGTATGGCCGCCGGGCGTGATGACCTCGACCACCAGCAGCGAATCGGCCGGCTTGCCCTCCGGCAATATGTTGGTGACGTAGCGCGTGTTGGTGCCCTTGCCGCGCACCTCCTGGCCGAGATCGTCCGGTGCGATCACCCGCACCGGCAGACCGCCGCCAAGGCCCGGCGCCGAGCAGACCGCGAGTTCCAGCTCGGTATCCGCCGTCACCGACCAGTCGGAGCCTTGCGGAACGTAGACCGACCACGGCTTGCCCTCGAAGGGCGACATGCGCTCGCCAAGCAGGCCGAAATCCTTGCCGCCGCCTCTCGCGTTGCCCTTGCCGGTGACGAACACCAGGCAGACTTCGCGATCATCGGTTTTTCCGGAAGCGCTCTCGCCGGGCCGCAGCCGATGCAGGTCGAAACCGACATAGCTCCAGCTTGCGTTCTCCGGCGTCACATGGGCGACGCGGCCATGGCCCTTGTCGGCCTTCACCAGCAGCTTCGACATCCCTGTCACTCCTTCGGTTCGGCCTCGGCCTTGCCCTCGTCCGCGGGCTTGTAGAGGTAAAAAAACTGCCAGACGGCGTAGCCGGCGAAACCAAGCGCGATGACGCCCCAGAACGGCGTGCCGGTGGCGAACTCGATGACCGACCAGATGACGCAGACCGCGACGACGGCGACACGCCGCCACAAAGGCCGGAAGAAGGGGTGTTCGTAATCTTTCATCGCGCCAATCTACAGCAATCGGCTTCGCCGGGAACCCACCGCATCAGGCCCCCTTGATCAGACATTGGGAAAGCCTTGCGTTTCGACCGTGTAGCCGGCGGCGGTCATCACGCGCATCAATTCCTTGTAGCCGACCTGCGCCATCCTGAGCGGCGGGTTCTTCTTCGGATCCTGCTCGGCCTCGACCACGAACCAGCCCTCATAGCCATGGTCGGCAAAGCGCTGCACGATGGCGCCGAAATCCAGCGAGCCGTCGCCCGGTACCGTGAAGGCACCCAGCGCCACCGCGTCGAGGAAGGACTGTTTCGTGCGGTCGAGTTTCTCGATCACGCCCATGCGCACGTCCTTCACATGAACATGGCTGATGCGCTTATGATGGTTGTCGATGGCGCGCAGCACGTCGCCGCCGGCGAATGCCAGATGGCCTGCATCGAGCAGCAATGGAATGCCTTCGCCCGAATAGCGCATGAAGGCATCGAGCTCCGGCTCGGTCTCGACCACCGCCGCCATGTGGTGGTGGTAGGACAGCGGCATGCCTTGCTCGCCGCACCATTCGCCGAATTCGGTGAGGCGCTTCGCATAGGCCTTCATCTCGTCGTCCGACAGCTTCGGCTTGGTGGCCAGCGGTTTGGAGCGGTCGCCCTGGATCGAGCGGCCGACCTCGCCATAGACGATGCAAGGCGCGTTCACCGCCTTGAACAGGTCGATCATCGGCTGGATGCGATCCTTATTGTCAGCCATCCCCCCATCGACCAGCGTGCCGGAGAACCAGCCGCCGCACAGCGTCACGTCTGCTGCCTTGAGGATCGGCAGCATGACATCGGGGTCGTTGGGAAAACGCCGGCCCATTTCCATGCCGGTGAAGCCGGCCGAACGCGACTGGCGCAAGCACTCCTCCAGCGACACGTCATCGCTGAGTTCCGCGAGATCGTCGTTCCACCACGCAATGGGGGACATGCCCAGTTTGGCTTTCAAGTCGTCACTCCAGTTTCAGTTCGTATTCACTCTCCCCCTTGTGGGGGTCCGAAGGACGGGCGAGACCCGTGGCTCGCCCCGGCAAGTCGCTGCGAAGCAGCGGGTGGGTGCGGCGCCGGACTCCCACCCGGACCTTCGGTCCGACCTCCCCACAAGGCGGAGGTAGGGGCTTGGCCGCGTTACATCAATCGCCGATTGTCTGCATCTGCCGCTTCTCATCATAGGCTTTGCGCGCCGCGTTAACCTGCGGCCGCGCCGATACTTCCGGCACCGCCACATCCCACCAGTGACCGCCGGCATCGGTGGAAACCAGCGGGTCGGTGTCGATGACAAGCACCGTGGTGCGGTTGTTCTTCGTGGATTTTTCCAGAGCGTTTTCCAATCCGGCGATCGACGGCACCTTTTCGGCAATCGCCCCCATGCTCGCCGCATGCGCGGCGAAGTCGATATCGGGCAGGACTTCGTGACGCGCGTCCTTCAGGAGGTTGTTGAAGTTGGCGCTGCCGGTCGCCATCTGCAGCCGGTTGATGCAGCCATAGCCCCTGTTGTCGAGCAGCACGATGGTCAGCTTCAGGCCGAGCATCACCGAGGTGGCGATCTCGGAATTCAGCATCAGATAGGAGCCGTCGCCGATCATGACGACGACCTCTTCGTCGGGCTTCGCCATCTTGGTGCCCAGTCCGCCGGCAATCTCGTAGCCCATGGTCGAGAAGCCGTATTCGGCATGGTAGGAGCCAGGCGCGCCAGCCTGCCAGAGCTTGTGCAACTCGCCCGGCAGACCGCCGGCGGCATGCAACAGCGTCACGCCAGAGCCCATCGCGCGCTGCACGGCGCCGATCACCTGCGCATCCGACGGGAAGGCGGCATTGGTCGACGCCGTCACCTTGGCCGCCTCAGCCTGCCAGGCCGTCTTGCCGCTGGTCGCATTGTCGGTCCAGGTCGCCGGCGCCTTCCAACCTTTAAGCGCTGCACCGAGTTCAGCCAAACCCTCGGCCGCGTCAGTGACCAGCGTCAACGCGCGGTGCTTGCCGGCGTCGAAGGGCTGCACGTTGAGTCCGATGATGGTCTTGCCCGAATACTTGAACAGCGCCCATGAGCCAGTGGTGAAATCCTGCAGGCGTGTGCCGATGGCAAGCACGACATCGGCTTCTTCGGCCAGCCGGTTGGCGGCCGAGGTGCCGGTGACGCCGACCGCCGCCATGTTGAGCGGATGCTCGTCCGGCAGCGAGGATTTGCCGCCTTGCGTCTCGCAGACCGGAATGCCGGCGCTTTCCACGAATTTCGCCAGTTCGCCCGAGGCTTGCGAATAGAGGACGCCGCCGCCGGCGATCACCAGCGGCTTCCTTGCCCCCTTGAGTGCCGCGACCGCGGCGGCCAGTTCGTGGCGATCCGGGCGCGGCCGGCGCTGGTGCCAGACCCGCTCGGCAAAAAAGCTCTCGGGATAGTCATAGGCCTCGGCCTGCACGTCCTGGCAGAGCGACAGCGTCACCGGGCCGCACTCGGCCGGATCGGTCAGCACAGCCATGGCACGGCTGAGCGCCGGGATGATCTGCTCCGGCCGGGTGATGCGGTCGAAATAGCGCGACACCGGACGGAAGCAGTCATTGACCGTCGCCGTGCCGTCGGAGAAATCCTCGGCCTGCTGCAGCACGGGGTCGGGAATGCGGTTGGCGAAGACATCGCCGGGCAGAAACAGGACGGGCAACCTGTTTACATGGGCGAGCGCCGCAGCCGTCACCATGTTGAGCGCACCGGGACCTATCGAAGATGTCGCGGCCATGAAGCGGCGGCGGAAGTTGGCCTTGGCGTAGGCGATCGCAGCATGCGCCATCGCCTGCTCATTGTGGGCGCGGAAGGTCGGCAATTCGTCGCGCACCTGATAAAGCGCCTCGCCTATGCCGGCGACATTGCCGTGGCCGAAGATCGCCCAGACCCCGCCGAAGATCGGGACCTTGTTGCCGTCGATCTCGGCCATCTGCTTGCTGAGAAAGCGGGTCAGCGCCTGCGCCATCGTCAGGCGGATTGTCTTGCTCATGGTGTCTCCTCCGCAGTCGTTGTGCCGCGCTTCTTATGCCGCTTTGCGGCCGCGCGCGGCAAGCCACGCTTCGGTCAGCTGTTCGAAGCGCTGCGCCATGTCGGCGATAGCCTCGTCATCCGACATCTTGCCGGCCAGCCATTGTTCGGCCGCATGGACGAAGATGGTGCGGCCGACGGCAAAACCCTTGACGATTGGCGCCTTGGCGGTGGCTGCGAAAGCCGCTTCCAGCTCGTCCTGCGGCGCTTCCAGCCCAAGCAGCACGACGCCGCGGCACCACGGATCGTGCTTCAGGATGACGGCTTCGATCTTGGCCCAGGCACCGCTCGACGCCTGCGGCTCGAGCTTCCACCAGTCGGGCTTGATGCCGAGCGCATAGAGTTCCTCCAGCGCGCGCGGGATCGTCGTGTCGTCGAGCTTGCCGTGCTTGCCGGCGATGATCTCGATGAGAAGTTCTCTGCCTACTTTCCGCGCGCCTTCGAACAGTGCGCGCAGCTTCTGCTGCTGCTCTTCCTTCAAGGCTGCCGGATCGTCGGGATGGTAGAAGCACAGGCACTTGATACAGTGATCGACCGGCCATTCGGTGAGCTGCGAGCCGATGTCCTGCGAGAATTCGAAGCGCAGCGGCCGCGATCCCGGCAGTTCGACCGGCCGCCCGAGCCAGGCGAAGGGATGGCGGGCGAATTCGAACATCGCCTTGCGGCCGTATTTCTCGTCGATCAGCATGCCATAGCCGTCGCGGCCGGCGGCGACCTTCGCTGCCGCCTTGACCGCCAGCACCTTGAATTCTTCGATCCGCGCCGGATTGGCGCCAGCTTTCGCCGCCACATCCTCGAGCTGCACACGGTGGTCGCAGGCGAGCGCCATCAGCGAGGGAATGTCGCGCCGGCGCGTCGTCGCCCAATGGATGTGGTTGATCGCCTCGTCCTTGCGCAAGGCCAGATGCTTGCTGCCGTGCTTGAGGAAGAACTGCAGCTCCTCGAAGGTCGGATACTCCGGCGCGCAGAGCAGCCGCGACACGGCGAAGGCGCCGCAGGCATTGGCCCAGGTCGCCGCCGTCGCATGGTCTTCGCCCCCCAGCCAGCCGCGCAGGAAGCCGGACATGAACGCGTCGCCGGCGCCGAGCACATTGTAGATCTCGATAGGGAACCCCTTGCCGACGACGCCGTCCTCGAGATCGTCGCTGATCGGTCCGTCATAGACGATGCAGCCCATGGCGCCGCGCTTCAATACGATGGTGGCGGACGACAGCGAGCGGATCGCCTTCAGCGCGCTCAGGCAATCATCGGCCCCCGACGCGATCATGATCTCTTCCTCGGTGCCGACAATGAGGTCGCAATCGGGCAGCACCGTCTTCAGCTGGGCCGAGACGCGGTCCGATTTGACATAGCGCTCGAAACCTTCGGCATGACCGGCAAGACCCCAGAGATTGGGCCGGTAGTCGATATCGAACACCACCTTGCCGCCCTTGGCCTTCATGATACGGATCGCCTTGCGCTGCGCGGCATCGCTGTTGGGGCGGGAAAAATGGGTGCCGGTGACGACGACGGCACGGGCCGAAGAGATAAACGCTTCGTCGATATCCTCCTCGGCCAACGCCATATCGGCGCAGTCCGAGCGGTAGAAGATCATCGGCGAGACGCCTTCGTCCTCGACCGAGAGCAGCACCAGCGCCGTCAGCCGCTCCTTGTCGGCCTTCAGCCCGTCGACGTTGACGCCTTCACGTTTGAGCTGCTCGCGGATGAAGCGGCCCATCTGCTCGTCGCCGACGCGGGTCAACAGCGCCGAGCGCAGGCCGAGCCTGGCCGTACCGACCGAAATGTTGGCCGGGCAGCCGCCGACCGACTTGGCGAAAGAGGTGATATCCTCCAGCCGCGAGCCGATCTGCTGGCCATAAAGGTCGACGGAAGCGCGACCGATGGTGATCACGTCGAGCGGCGCCTGTTTCGCGTCCACGGCTTCGCTCATTGGAACCTCCCGTCGGCCTTGTTGTCATGAACAACATTGTTGGGTAACACGCGCGAGCGGCAGCGTGGTGCCGGGAATATGAAATAATAATTCCAATCCATAGTCAATATGGAATGAGCGTTCCTTCGGCGAAAAGTGCCGCTTGGTGATGCTTGCAGGAGGAGACTCTGCCGGGCCTGGCCCCGTTCACCACGGCAGCGGGCCATGGTCGTTGAAGTACCCGGCGTTCGGACCATCGGCAGCCAAGGTCGCCAGGTGTATGACGATCTCGGCCGCCTGCTGCACGGTGCGGTGGCCTCTAAATCCATTCAGGTCGGTGGCGGTATAGCCGGGCGCCGCGGCATTGACCTTGATGCCTTGTGGCGCAAGTTCGCGGGCGAAGGCGACGGTGATGGCGTTCAGGGCCGTCTTGGAACTGCCATAACCCATCAGGTTGACCGACTGGTTCGGCGTGCCCGAATCGAGCGCGCGCCCGATGGATCCCGTGGAACTGCTCACCATCACGATGCGGGCGGCCGGCGCTGCAAGCAGCAGCGGCAGGAAAGCCTGGGTCACGCGGATCGGCCCGAAGACATTGACGTCATAGGTCGCCCTGACATCGGCAAGCTGCTGCTGGCTCGGCGGCAGCTCGTAGTTGATGGCGACGCCGGCATTGTTCACCAGCACGTCGAGACAAGGGCTTTCCGCCTCGACAGTTCTGGCGGCCGCCGCGACGCTTTCGTCCTGTGTGACATCCAGCGCAAGCCATTGAACATCCAGGCCTTCGCTGCACAATTCCTGCGCTGCCGCCATGCCGCGCTCGGCATTCCTGGCGCCAAGCCACACCTTGAAGCCCATCGTCGCCAAACGCCGGGCAATCTCGCGGCCGATGCCCTTGTTGGCGCCTGTCACCACGGCGGTTTTCGATTTCGTCATTTGGGTTCTCCATCTCTCCATGTCGAAGACCCAGAGATGGCGTCCTATGAGGAATGCCGCGCGCCGAAAACTCTTCGGCTCTTGCCTAATCCTCTCATATGGGTTGCGCGGCCACGATGGACGCGCGATGCTGATGCCATGAGCGAGGCACTGCAGGAGCTGATCGATATCGCCGGCCGTCATGCGCGCGGGCGACGAACGACAACGGCGATCCCCCGCGTTTCGATCGGCCGCAGCGAAGTCGCCACGGCGCCAATGGCGGGGGTATGGGGGTCGGGAATCCTGTTTGTGCTGCAGGGCGCGAAAACGGTTCTGATCGGAGACCGGACCCTCCGCTATGATCCCGCCAGCTATTTCATCTACACCGTCGACACGCCCACCATCAGCCAGTTGGTGGCAGCCAGCCCCAGACATCCCTACCTGGCAATCGGCTTTACCCTCGATCTGCAGGCCATTGCCGCTCTTCTCGTCGAGCACGAGCCGGCACTCGGCGGAGACAATTTCTCCACCTCGCCCGTCAATGAGGATCTGCTCGACGCATTGCGGCGAATAATGCGGCTGCTCGACCGGCCAAGTGAGATTCCCGTGCTGTCGACCATGCTCGAACGCGAGATGTTGTTCAGGCTGCTGCAAGGCCCCCAGGGCGCAAAGCTTCGCCAGCTTGCGCGCGCCGACGGCCATCTGTCCCGGATTGGCCAGGCGATCGCCTGGATCCGCGCACATTGCCATCAGCCGGTCCAGGTCAGAGACCTGGCAGAAATCGCCCATATGAGCAACGCTGCATTTTACCGCCACTTCAAGGCGGCGACGGCCATGAGCCCGATCCAGTATCAAAAACAAATCCGGCTCTTGGAAGCCCGCCATTTGCTGGCTGCCCAGCCAGGCAATGTTGCAAGCGTTGCCTTCGCCGTCGGCTACGAGAGTGCTTCCCAGTTCAGCCGCGAATACGCCCGCCAGTTCGGCTTGCCGCCCGCGCGCGACGCAGCGCGGCTTTCGGCGGCAGGCGAGGCTTCCGCAGAAATTCTCTAACCTTTGCGCTTGCGGCCCGTGTCGCCTCGTTTCTCACCGACGCCGACGGTCAGCGCCATGGCCAGCGCCATGGTCGCCGACAGCGAGCGGAAGCCGGCGAAATCGGCCTCGGCAACCTCGAACCAGACCTTGGCGAACTGGGCGAGCGGCGAAAACGAGCTGTCGGTGATGGCGACAATAGGCACGCCCCGTTCCGAAATGCTGCGCGCCTCTTCGATGGTGGCCGGCGCGTAAGGCGAGAAGGAGATGGCGATGACGGCATCCGCCGGAGTGGCGAAACCGATCATCTCGGCATTCAGGCCGGCGGCCGATTCGATCAGCTGGTTGCGGATCTTCAGTTTGCCCAGCGCATAGGCGATGTAGGACGCCACCGGATAGGAGCGGCGTTTGGCCAGCACGTATATGGTCTCCGCCCTTGCCAGCAGCGAAATTGCGTCTTCCAGATGCGTGTCGTCCAGCGTGCGCGAGATGTCGTTGAGCGAGGTGCTGGCGGCGGCGACGAAGCCGTCGAAGATCGCCCGGTGGCCCGCGGCGCCTTCGGCCTTGGCGCGCAAGGCTTGCAGCCTTTCGTCGTAGGATGAATTGCGCTCGCGCAGCCGTTCGCGGAATACCTGCTGCAAACTGGTGAACCCGTCGAAGCCGAGCTGCTGGGCAAAGCGGATCAGGGTAGACGGCTGCACGCCGGCCGAAGCGGCGATGCTTGCGGCGGTGCCGAAGGCAATGTCGTCGGGATTGTCGAGCGCGTAGGCGGCGATCTGGGCGATGCGCCTGGGCAGGCTTTCGCGCCGATCGAGGATCGTTGCGCGTAGCGTCTCGAAGTCGCGAGGTACCCGTTCGTCCATCGTCGCTCTGTCCAAGCTCATGCGTGAAGCGTCCCTCTGTGCCTCATCATAGTGAGCCTGCGCAAGAATGCCATAAAAAATGAGGCAGACATTCCATTCCAAGAGAAAATGGATTAATTCATCCACGCAGCGCTTCAGGCAGTGGAGAAACTGAAAATGGTCGGAGTCGGTCTCATCGGCACGGGTTTCATGGGCAAGTGTCACGCCATTGCATGGAGCGCCGTCGGCGCCGTCTTTCCCGATGTCGCCAAGCCGCGGCTGGTCCATCTCGGCGAAGTCAATGAAGAGCTTGCCCGGCGCAAGGCGGCCGAGTTCGGTTTCGCCAAGGCCTCCGGCGACTGGCGCGCCGTCGTCAACGACCCGGAGGTCGACATCGTCTCGCTGACCACGCCCAACCAGTTCCACCCGGAAATGGCCATCGCCATCCTGGAAGCCGGCAAACATCTGTGGTGCGAGAAGCCGATGGCGCCAGGTTTTGCCGAGGCCGAAGCGATGGCGGCGGCGGCGAAAAAGTCCGGCAAGGTCGCGGCCCTCGGCTACAATTACATCCAGAGCCCGTCCATCCGCCACATCGGCACGCTGCTCGACGAGAAGATCATCGGCGAGGTCAACCATCTGCGCATCGAGATGGACGAGGATTTCATGGCCGATCCCGAAGCGCTGTTTTTCTGGAAGCACGAAGCGGCTTCCGGCTATGGCGCGCTTGACGATTTCGCCGTGCACCCACTGTCGCTAGTTTCCGCCCTGTTCGGCCGTGTCGCCAGCGTCATTTGCGACATGGCCAAACCCTATGCCGATCGCAAGGTGGCCAGCGGCGGCCGCCGTGTGGTGGAGACCTACGACATTGCCAGCGTGCTGATGCATCTGGAGAACGGCATCGCCGGCACGTTGCTGGTCAACCGATCGGCCTGGGGCCGCAAGGGTCGCATCGCCATCCAGATATTCGGATCGAAGGGGTCGATCCTGTTCGATCAGGAGCGGATGAATGAAATCCAGCTTTATGTCACCGCCGACCGCCCGACCGAGCAAGGCTATCGCACCATCCTTGTGGCGCCGCACCACAAGCCCTACGACGCCTTCCTGCCGGCGCCAGGCCATGGCCTCGGCTTCAACGATCTCAAGATCATCGAGTGCCACGAATTGCTGACGCGGCTTTCCGGCCCGCCGGCGCGGCTCATCGAATTCGCCGAAGGACTGGAGATCGAGCGCACCGTGCACGCGATGGCGCGCTCGTTCGAGGAAAAGCGCTGGGTGGATGTGAGGTAGGTCCGCTTCTGGCATTCGCTTTGCGTTGGCCGCTTTTAGCCAGCGTTCGAGGCATTCGTCTCCCACCCGTCTACCCAGACCTGCCGCAACCGGTCGCCTTCGCCCTTGAACCGTAGCCCCGTCGCCTGGCAATCCTCGATCCGGTCGCTGCGGAAATTGCGGATCGCCTGGCGCAATTCGCACCAGGCGACGATATTGGCGGTCTCGGCGTAGTAGATCAGGGCGATCGGGCGGACGAGCCGCTCGGAGGCGCGGCCCATTTCGTCTCGATAGGAGATGTCGAGCTTCTCCTCGTCGCGGATGGCGCGGCGCACCAGGGCCAGATCGATCGCGCCGGTCGAAGGCGCGGCGAACCCCCACGCATGCAGCGCATTGGCATCGAACGCCTGGCGCAAGGGTGGCGGCACCGCACCGGCGATCTTGGCACTGACACGCTTGGCCGCCTGCTTGAGCTCGCTGTCCCCTGTTCGCTCCAGCAGCGCCAGCGACAGGACGATCGCCTCCATCTCCTCGATCGAGAACATCAGCGGCGGCAGGTCGAAGCCGGGGCGCAGTATATAGCCGATGCCACGCCCGCCCTCGATCGGCACGCGCATCGCCTGAAGTGCCGCGATATCGCGATAGATCGAGCGCACCGTGACTTCCAACCGCTCGGCAATCGTCGCCGCCGTTACCGGCTGCCGCGCCAACCGCATGATCTGGATGATCTCGAACAGGCGTGACGCCTTTCGCATTTTTCACCCGGGTTTCCGATGACAACTGACACACCATCGTCAGTTGGGCTGTTCTATAGGAGCGCCTATCGGGTTGAGAATCAACACATTCCGCTGCGGCCTGGCCGGCGAAGCGACAGGCAACTGACATGGATTACGCGGCAAATCTCTGGCTCTTCTGTCTCCTCCTGTTCGGCATCATCATCGTGCCGGGCATGGACATGCTTTTCGTGCTTGCCAATGCGTTGACCGGTGGCGGCAACAGGGGACTTGCCGCGACCGGCGGTATCATGCTGGGCGGCATGGTACACACGCTGAACGGCGCGCTCGGCGTCGGCCTGCTGATGCATTTCGTGCCGATCCTCTACAATCCGCTGCTGATTGCCGGCGCCGCCTACATGGCCTTCATAGGCCTGTCGCTGATGCGCAGCTCGATCAGGGTCGGCGCTGCGGGGCCTGCCGGCAGCCGTTCCGCATGGAAGGCGTTTCGCCAGGGGCTGGTGATCTGCCTGATCAATCCAAAGGCCTATCTCTTCGTCTTCGCGGTCTATCCGCAATTTCTGAAGCCGGCCTACGGTCCGATCTGGATCCAGGCGTCCATCATGGGATTGATGACGATCACCATGCAGTTTACCGTCTATGGCGGGCTCGCCGTCACCGCCGGCCGCAGCCGAAATCTGCTGGTCGCCAATCCCCAGGCGACCGCCTTTGCCGGCCGGGCAGCCGGACTGCTCCTGGTTGCGGTCTCGGTATTCACGGCATGGGAAGGACTGAGAGCGGGGTAGGACACGGATTTCTTGCGAAGAGGACCCCACCCTAACCCTCCCCACAAGGGGAAGGGAACACTGCCGCGCACTCCAATTCGATCCTTTTGGCGCCTGAACGTTGGCAGTTTGCCGTTGTCAGCGCCGACTGGAGTCTCCCTCCCCCTTGTGAGAGGGGTTAGGGGCGGGGGTCCGTGCCGGGCAACGGCCGGCAATAGTGGCTTAGGCGGCTCCCTGGCGGCTGTCGATCATGGCGCGGCGCACCGAGCGGCGCCACTCGACGGCGCCGGCAAGGCCGTGCAGCACCGTCTCGGTGGTCGCCCAGTCGATGCAGCCATCGGTGATGCTCTGGCCGTAGACGAGCTGCTTGCCTGCCACCACGTCCTGCCGGCCAGCGACGAGGTTGCTCTCGATCATGACGCCGATAATGCGCTCGTCGCCCGCCGCGACCTGGCCGGCGACATCGGCCGCCACCTTGGGCTGGTTCTCGGGCTTCTTGGCTGAGTTGGCGTGGCTGACATCGATCATCAGACGGGGCGCGACACCGATGCGGGCGAGTTCCGCAGAGGCAGCTTCGACGCTCGCCGCGTCATAATTCGGCTGGACGCCGCCGCGCAGGATGACGTGGCAGTCCTCGTTGCCGGTGGTCGTCGCGATGCCGCTGCGGCCGCCCTTGGTCACCGCCATGAAATGATGCGGCTGGGCGGCGGATTTCACCGCCTCGGCAGCGATCCGCAGATTGCCGTCGGTGCCGTTCTTGAAGCCGACCGGGCAGGACAGGCCCGATGCCAGTTCGCGGTGGATCTGGCTCTCGGTCGTGCGCGCGCCGATGGCACCCCAGGCGACGAGGTCGGCAATGTATTGCGGCGTGGTCATGTCGAGGAATTCGGTCGCAGCCGGCAGGCCGAGATTGTTGACGGCAGACAGCACGTTGCGCGCCATCCGCAGTCCCTTGTCGATGTTGAAGCTGCCGTCGAGATCGGGATCGTTGATCAGGCCTTTCCAGCCTATTGTGGTGCGCGGCTTCTCGAAATAGACCCGCATCACGATCTCAAGCCGGTCCGACAGGCTCTCGCGCAGCGCCGCCAGACGGCTGGCATAGTCTACCGCAGCGACCGGATCGTGGATCGAACACGGGCCGACGATGACGAGCAGCCGATCGTCGGTGCCGTTCAAGATAGCGTGGATGGCATTACGTGAAGCGCTGACGGTGCGCGTCGCCGTCAGCGTGCGCGGTATTTCCCGCATCACCTGGTCCGGCGTACTCAATTCCCTGATTTCCTTGACCCGAAGATCATCTGTAGTGGTCAACACGGCTTTCTGCTCCTGTTTGGGGAACCTGCCGGCTGAAACAAAAAAGCCGCCAGGTATGGCGGCTGTTCGGATCTTGTTGCTGCAATCTTCAGATCGAGCGCAATCCTCCCGCCGCCAGCGAGCTCCTAAAGTACCAATACGTGGCGGTCAGGTTGATCATGAAGCTCATATAGTCGAAGCCGAAGTGTTTGTCACGTGCCCCGATGGCAACCGAGCAGCAGCCTCACAACGGCAGATCACGCGGGTTCGTCGCGCCGGCGCTCAAGGTCAAGATCGGCGCCGCGCAGCGGCGAGCCCTGCAGGAACTCAGCAAGCGTGACCTTGCGCGCGGTCTTGCGATGCCATTCCTCGGCCGAGACGACAACCACGCTTGGTTTGCCGTTTCTGGTGATCGTCTGCGGTGAAGACTGCGCGCGCGATAACCTCCGAGAGCCGGGCCTTTGCTCCGGCGACCGTCCAGTTGGTACCCTCTTTGGGTGCAGATTGCATCTCGACCTCCGTGACCATCCTGACTACATGGAATGGCGATGCGTCGGCAACAGGGCGCGGGTGACGGGCGTTTCCGCTGGACTTGCCGGCGCTATTCCGGCGCCGACCCTGCAACGCCCTGGTCATAGTCGACCAGCGATCCGGTCATGACGCCCGATTGCGGGCTCACCATGTAGCTGATCAGCCGCGCCAGCTGGTCCGGCTTCACCAACTGCCCCATCGGCTGCGCGGCTTCGGCCTTTGCCAGCCAGTCGTCCGGCGCGTCGTGCCATTTCTTCTGGACGATATCCTCACCCTCGGTGTCCATCCAGCCGGGCAGCACAGCGTTGCTGCGGATGCGATTGTGTCGATACGCGTTGGCGACATTCTTGGTCAGCGTCATCAGCGCGCCCTTGCTCGTGGAATAGGGCGTCAGGAAAGACTGCCCGCAATGCGCCGACATAGACAGCACATTGACGATCGAGCCAGGCGCCTTGCGATCGAGCAGATGCGCCACCAGGCCCTGCATCAGGAAAAACGGGCCGCGCACATTGGTGTCGAAGATCTGGTCGAAAAGCTCCTCCGAAGTCTCGACCAGCGAACCGCGCGCCGATGTGGCGGCGGCGTTGACCAGGGCGTTGACGGTGCCGAAATGCGAGATCGCGGTGGCGACCGCGCGCTTGCAGTCGGCGACCTTCGAGACGTCGGCGCTGATGAAGATGGCGTCGACACCCAGTTTCCTGAAATGGGCAACAGCCTTGTCGCCCTTCTCCTGCGAGCGGCCGATGAGCGCAAGCGCCCGGCAGCCCTCGTCGGCCAGCGCCTCGGCAACGGCAAAGCCTATGCCTTGCGCACCACCGGTGACGATGGCGCGTGTCTGTGAATTGCGATCGGCTGATGCGCTCATCGCGATGCTCCTGTGTCTGGGGTCCGAAATCCGGTTTTTACTTGTCGAGGCGGACGGTCTTGCCCGATGTCGCGGACTTTAGTGCTGCGTCCGCCAGCTTCAGTGCCACGAGGCCATCCGCGCCGCTTGGCGCCGCCTTCTTGCCCGACGTCGCCGCTGCGATGAAGGCAGCGATCTCATTGGCATAGGCGTCGAGATAGCGGGTCATGAAGAAGTCGTGCAACGGCGGGCGCGTATAGCCCTTCTCGTTGGCCAGTTCGATCGACACCGGGCGCTGGTTCTCGGCCGCTATCATGCCTTTCGAGCCGTGCACCTCGATGCGCTGGTCGTAGCCATAGGTAGCGCGGCGCGAGTTGGAGATGACGGCCTGCTTGCCGGATGCGGTTTCGAGGATGACGCTGACGCTGTCGAAATCGCCGGCCTCACCGATCTTCTTGTCGACCAGCACCGAGGCATGCGCGCTGACCGCCACCGGCTCCTCGCCGAGCAGGAAGCGCGCCATGTCGAAATCATGGATGGTCATGTCGCGAAAAATGCCACCCGAGCGTTTGATGTAATCGATCGGCGGCGCACCCGGATCGCGCGAGGTTATCGTCACCATCTCGACGGTGCCGATCGCGCCGTCGTCGATCGCCTTGCGCACGGCGGCGAAATGCGGATCGAAGCGCCTGTTGAAGCCGACCATCAGCGTCGCCTTTGTCTTGTCGACCACCGCCAGGCATTTCTCGACCCGCTCGACGTTCAAATCGATCGGCTTCTCGCAGAAAATCGCCTTGCCGGCCTTGGCGAAACGCTCGATCAGGTCGGCGTGGGTGTCGGTCGGCGTGCAGATGACGACGGCGTCGATGTCCTTGGATTTCTCGATGGCGTCGATTGTGCGCACTTCGGCGCCATAGGCGCTCGCCAACTCGGTCGCCGCCTTCTCGAACGCGTCGGCGACGGCAACCAGTTTGGCCTGCGGATTGGAGCCGACGGCGCGGGCGTGGACCTTGCCGATGCGGCCGGCACCGAGGAGGGCGAAGCGGAGAGTCATGGAAATTTCCTCTGGGGATGGGTTCGAGAGAGTGGTGTCTCCACCTTCCTGTCAGTGAAAGGTGGCAGGCGTATTTTTTGTTTGGGCGCAATTCCGGCCGGAAAACCGTGTCACACCTTTCCCGGAATGCTCAATGCGCCAGATTGTGCCTAAACCGGGTGATCACCCTGTTTAGGCCGCGAGCTCTGCCTCCCCGGTCTTGGCGCCGGTGATGTAGGAGACGATATCGTTTCCGTCGGTGTTCTCCTTGCGCAGATTGGCGACGATGCGGCCGCGTCGGAACACGACGATGCGGTCGCAAAGGTCGAACACCTGGCGCATATTGTGGCTGATCAGGATCAGCGGCTCGCCATTGTCCTTCAGCGTGCGGACGATGTTTTCGACCTGCGCCGTCTCCTGCACGCCAAGGGCGGCGGTAGGCTCGTCCATGATGATCAGCTTTGAAGCGAAAGTCGCGGTCCGGGCGATCGCCACGCACTGGCGCTGGCCGCCCGACATATGGCGGATGGTGTTGGATAGATTGGGGATCTTAACCGCCGTGCGCACAAGTGCGGCCTCGGTCGCCTTGCGCATGTATTTGCGGTCGAGGATCGAGAACGGGCCGAGATTGAACAGCACCTTTTCGCGGCCGAGGAACAGGTTCGACGGCACATCGAGGTCGTCTGCCAGCGCCAGGTTCTGGAACACCGTTTCGATGCCCGCCTCGCGCGCCTCGATCGGCCCCGTAAAGTTCACTTCCTTGCCGTCGAACCAGATCTGGCCGCTGGTGCGTTGCTCGACACCGGTGATCTGGCGCACGAAGGTCGATTTGCCGGCGCCGTTGTCGCCCATGATGGCGACATGCTCGCCTTTGCGCAGCTCGAAGTTCGCGCCTTCCAGTGCATGCACGCCGCCATAGCGCTTGGTCAGGTTTTCGGTCTTCAGGACGATGTCTGACATGGTCAAGCCCTCATTGCCCGCAGGCGTTGGCGCCACTGGTCGAGAACGACAGCACCGACGATGATCACGCCCTTGACCATCTCCTGGTAGTAGGCGTCGAGGCGCAGGAAGGTGAAACCGGAGATGATGACGCCGAAGATCAGCGAGCCTATCACCGTGCCGATGATCGAGCCACGGCCGCCTGACAGCGAGACGCCGCCGATGACCGCCATGGCGATGGCGTCGAGTTCGTACATCACGCCCATGCCGGACTGTGCGGTGAGGTTCTTGGAGCTCAGCACCACGGCGGCGAGCGCGGCGAGCACGCCGGCGATGACGTAGACCAGGATTTTGTGGTTGGCGATCTTGATGCCGGACATACGCGCGGCGTCCTCATTGGAGCCGATCGCGTAACAATGCTTGCCGTACCTTGTGTAGCTCATGATCAGCTGGAACAGCACCGCCAGAGACAGGAAGATGATGACGGGCATCAGGCCTTTGCCGATCGCCGCGAAACTCTCGGTGGGAAACGAGATCGGCTGGCCCTTGGACCACCATTTGGCGATGCCGCGCGCGGTCACCATCATGCCGAGCGTGGCGATGAACGGCGGAATGCGCGTGTAGGCGATCAAGGCGCCGTTGATCAGGCCGGCAAACAGGCCGCAGCCGATCGCGACCAGCACCGGCACGATCACCGGCAGGTCGGTCCAGCCCTGCGCGAGGAACATCGCCTTGGGGTTGGGATTGCCATTGACGGTCGCCACCTGGGCAAAACTCATGGCAATCATCGCCGTCGCGCCGACGATCGAACCCGAGGACAGGTCGATGCCGCCGGTGATGATCACCTGCGTCACGCCGATGGCGATGATGCCGACGATCGACACCTGCAGGATGATGATCTGCAGCCGCGCTTCATTGAAGATCGCGCTGACGTCGCTGCGGGTGTTGAACAGGAAGCTGTCGCCAAGAAAGAGCCGGCCGATCAATTCGAAGACGACAACAAGAATGACGAGCGCCAGGAAGACGTTGAGTTCGGCAGGCCATGCGCGCTTCTTCGCATCATAGGTGAGGCCGCCGACGCCATGAGATGTCTGTGCCATCGTTCTATCCTCCGTCAGCCGCAGTTCTCCCCTGCTGCCTTGCCGGCGCTGAGGGGAAGAGGAGCGGCGCAGTGAGAGCGCCGCTCCGCATGTCCGCTGCTCAGTTCTTCTTCAGGAACTTGTCGATGTTCGCCGGCGTCACCAGCTGGAAGGGGACGTAGACCTTATGTTCGACCTTTTCGCCCTTGGAGAGCTTGAGCGCCGCATCCAGCGCACCGGCGCCCTGGCCGGCCGCGTCCTGGAACACGGTTGCGTCGAGGTCGCCCGCCTGCATGGCGGCCAGCGCGTCCTGGGTGGCGTCGACGCCGCCGACGACAACCGCCTTCATGTCGATGTTGGCGGCTTTCATCGCCTGGATGGCGCCGATCGCGCTTTCGTCATTGTTGGCGATGACGCCGTCGAATGGCTTGCCGGTCGACAGCCAGTTGGTCATCAGGTTCTGCGCCTCGTCGCGGTTCCAGTTCGACGTCTGCTTGTCGATGATCTTGATGAAGTTGCAATCCGGCGTGGCGATCACCTCTTCGATATCCTTGGTGCGCTGCACGGCGGCCTGGTTGGAGAGCTCGCCCATAATCACATAGACATTGGCTTCCTTCTTGCCGGCTTCCTTGAACAAGCGGCAGACTTCCTTGGTCTCGAGAGTGCCGGAATCGGCCTCGTTCGAGGCGACGAAGGCCTGGTTGTCGGGCAGCGTGTCGACATTGACCGGCTCACGGTTGACGTAGACAAGGGGAATCTTGGCGGCCGCCGCGGCATCCGACATCGCCTGCGTGGCCGAGGTGTCGACCGGATTGACGATGATCGCGTCGACGCCCGAGGCGGCGAAGTTCTTGATCTGGTCGAGCTGCTTGGCAACATCGTTCTGCGCGTCTTCGACCTGCAGCTCAACGCCGCTCATGCCCTTGGCCTGCGCGATCATGCCGTTGCGCAGCACGGTCAGGAAGTTGTCGTCGAACTTGGCCATCGACACGCCGACCTTGGCGGCCATGGCAGATGAACTCATCAGCGCCGCGAAGGCGACGCCCAAAAGCAGTTTCTTCATTGTGTTTCTCCTCCACATATTGGTGTCCGGTTTCACCGATTTATCCGGAATCCCCGACTCCCCGGGGAATCTCTCCCACGGCCTTTTCTGTTCCGGATGGCGTTTTCCTAGGGGGAACGCCAAGCTCCCAGTTTGAAACAGATGTCCGGAACGAAAGGACCAAAATACGTAGCTGATGAAATATTTATTCCATTTCACATCGGGGCGTCAAGGGCGATTCAGCGGCCTGCGGGCCTATTTACGCATCGCCCTGATGGATTCTATCATTTGCCTCGGCGGCTCGCGCGACGGCAGCTAGATGTTTTCCGGCAGATAGATGTCAAAGGGCAGGAAGGTCTGGCCTGGAGCGTTGGCGGCGCCGGTTTCGATGGCATGCGCCATCAGGTCGACAAGCTCACGACATAAAGCGGCGAGCGGCGTCGAGATCACCATGGTGAGGATGTTGTCGGCGAGTGCCGCGCGCGATTCGGCGTTGATCTCGTTGCAAACGACAACCGGCATTTTCGCGGGCTTTGCTGCCCGCAGCGCCGAAACCGCGCCTTCCATGCCCCCGCCGGCGACGTAGCAGCCGACAAGATCCGGATAGCGCGCCAGAAGATCGATCATCGCATCATGGGTCACCTGGTTGGCTTCCAGATTGACCAGCGTTTCAAGCACGCTGAAGTCCGGCGCATGCTCGCGGAAGAAGGAGCGAAACCCGATCTCGCGCAGCTCGTGGCCGTGGAAGCGGTGGCTGCCGACGAAGAGGGCGACCTTGCCAGGCTCCTTCGCTGCCTTGGAGATCATCCATGCGGCGGTGCGCCCGACCTTGCGGTTGTCGAGGCCGATATAGCCCTCCCGGATGCCGGCGGCTAAGTCGGACAGCACCGAAAAGACCGGCTGGCCTCTCGCCTTCAAGGTTTCCACGACCGCTGTCAGGGTCGGATGGTCCGGGCCGACAACGGCGATAGCCCGCGATTTTGCCGCCAGCCTGCGCATCTGGGAGGCGATCTCGTCGGGAGCCAGGGAACTGGCGAAGTCGATGGTCGCAACGCCACGGAAGCGCTGCGATTGCGAGATGGCCAGTTCGAGTTCCCGCGCGAAGTCACCGTAAAAGGCATCATTGCCCCGCAGCAGCAGGAAGCCCAGCCGGTACTCCGGCAATTCCTGGCGCATGCGCTGCTTGATAAGTCCGGCGGCGTGATAGCCGATATCGGTAGCGGCCTCGTAGACGCGGCGCGCGGTCTCCTCGCGCACCGGCAGCCGGTTGTTCAGCACGCGGTCGACGGTGGCGACACTGACGCCCGAGACGCGCGCCAGATCGGTGATGGTGGGCCGTTTCGCCATGCTTGCCTCATTGGATCGCCTGAGGCTTCCTACACCATTCTGATGGGAAATGATAGAAACTATCTTTATGATGTTGAGTCTATCATGATCTGGCACTATTTTTCAGGCTCGAAGCCAAATGGATTTCGGGCATTCGTTCCGACGAGTGCCTCGCCGAGGGAGGCAACCATGCATGCTGCGCCGTCCCGGCGTGACTACAGCCTGATCGGCCGCGACGCCAAGCTCGCCGTCGAGACCGGGCTGTCGGCGGCCGAATGGTATCACACCGAGATTCCGCGCAAGCAGATAAAGGAGCTGATGCAGCGCTCCGACGGGCCGGCGATCCGCGATACCATCATCTGGCTCGCTGCCCTGATCGTCAGCGGCGCCGCCGGTGCCTGGTTCTGGGGCACATGGTGGTGCGTGCCGTTCTTCTTCGTCTATGGCGTTCTCTACGGCTCCTCGACGGATTCCCGCTGGCACGAGTGCGGCCATGGCACCGCGTTCCGGACGCAGTGGATGAATGATGCGGTCTACCAGATCGCCTGCTTCATGATCATGCGCAATCCGGTGACCTGGCGCTGGAGCCATACGCGCCATCATACCGACACCATCATCGTCGGCCGCGACCCGGAAATCTCGGTCATGCGACCGCCGGACCTGGTCCGCGTCGTCCTGGGGTTCGTCGGTGTGCTCGACGCCTGGCATGCGATGAGCGACATGCTGCGCAACGCCGCCGGCAACATCAGCGCCGCGGAAAAGACCTTCATTCCCGAGCAGGAGCAGCCAAGGGCGATCCGCGTCGCCCGTATCTGGACGGCGATCTATGCCGCGACCATTACGTTGGCGCTCTACACCGGCTCGTTTCTGCCGCTGATGCTGATCGGCCTGCCCAGGCTCTATGGGGCCTGGCATCACGTCATGGTCGGCCTTCTGCAGCATGGCGGCCTGGCCGACAATGTCACCGACCACCGGCTCAACAGCCGCACCGTCTACATGAACCCGATCAGCCGCTTCATCTACTGGAACATGAACTACCATGTCGAGCATCACATGTTCCCGATGGTGCCCTATCACGCGCTGCCGAAGCTGCACGAACTGATCAAGGACGATCTGCCGGCGCCGACGCCGTCGATCCTCGCCGGCTACCGCGAGATGATCCCGGTCTTCCTGCGCCAGTTGCGCAACGAGGACTATTTCCTCAAGCGCGAGCTGCCGCCGACCGCCAGGCCATACCGCGAGGAATTCCACAACGATGCCCTCGCGGCCGCGGCGGAATGATCGCTCGGTCGTCCGGATTTCCAGGCGAGCCCCGATTTTTGAGGAGGAATCTATGAGCGACTGGGTCGAGGCCTGTGACACCGGCGACATCGACGAGGAGGATGTGATGCGCTTCGATCATGGCGGACGCACCTTCGCCATCTACCGCAGCCCAGATGATGAGTTCTTCGCCACCGACGGCCTCTGCACGCATGAAAAGGTGCATCTGGCCGACGGGTTGGTGATGGACGACATCATCGAATGCCCCAAGCACAATGGCCGCTTCAACTACAAGACGGGTAACGCCCGAGGCGCGCCGGTCTGCGTCAACCTGAAAACCTATCCGGTCAAGGTCGATGCCGGCAAAGTCCTGATTCAGGTCGGATGACCGACATGGCGCGGGGAATGGTCATCATCGGCGCCGGCGAATGCGGTGGGCGCGCAGCGTTGGCTCTGCGCGAACTCGGTTATGAGGGGCCTGTGACGCTGGTCGGCGAGGAGCCGCATCTGCCCTACGAACGCCCGCCGCTGTCCAAGGACGCCATGGTCAGCGATACGCCCGATATCAAGGCGATCGCCAGTGACGCAATTCTCGCCGAGAAATCGATCCGGCATATCCATTCCGTTCAGGCAATCGCGATCGATCGCGCCGCGCATGCGGTTCGCCTGTCGGACGGCTCGGTCCTGCCCTATGACAAGCTCCTGCTGGCAACCGGTTCGACGCCGCGCAAGCTGCCGATGCCGGGATTGGGTTCGCGCTGCGTTTATCTCCGCACCTTCGCCGATGCACTCGCCATTCGCGCGCATCTCAAGGCCGGCAATCGTATCGCCATCATCGGCGGCGGCTTCATCGGCCTCGAACTCGCCGCCGCCGCGCGCAAGCTCGCAGCGTCGGTTACCGTCATCGAGGCGCAGCCGCGCATCCTGATGCGCGGCGTGCCCGCTGAAATCGCCGAGATCATCCATGAGGCGCATGTCGCCGAAGGCGTGAAAATCCTGTGCGGGACCGGCATCGCGTCCATCGCCGACGATGGCAACGAGGTGCGCATCACGGTTGCCGATGGACAGGAGATATCAGCCGACCTCGCCGTCATCGGCATCGGCGCCGTGCCGGTGACCGGGCTTGCCGCCGAAGCCGGCTTGGCGATCGACAACGGCATCGCTGTCGATGCCGAGCTGCGCAGCAGTGATCCCGACATCTTTGCCGCCGGCGATTGCTGCTCGTTTCCGCTTGCCGTCTATGGCGGCCGCCGCGTCCGGCTGGAAGCCTGGCGCAGCGCCCAGGAACAAGGCGCGCTGGCGGCCAGGAACATGCTGGGTGCCGGCGAGGCGCATGCGGCGGTGCCGTGGTTCTGGTCGGATCAGTACGGCCTGTCCCTGCAGATTGCAGGCCTCTCCGACGAAGGCCGCAGCACGGTGCGCCGTGATGTCGGCGATGGCGCCTTCATCCTCTTCCATTTGGCCGAAGACGGCAGGCTGGTGGCGGCCAGCGGCATCGGCCCCGGCAATGCAGTCGCCCGCGACATCAGGCTGGCCGAAATGCTGATCGGCAAGCAGGCGAAACCGGCATCGCAAGCGCTCGGTTCGCAGTCCGTCAAGCTGAAGTCATTGCTGGCGGCCTGAGCCACCGCGTCGCTCTTCGAGTTCAGCCGGGAATTCAATGTCGCACGCTGAGCCACAGTGCGCGCTCTAAAACAGCGCCTTCAGCTCCGGCAGCTTGTCGTTGACCAGCCAGCCGTAGTAATTCTCCTCCGGCAGCTTCTCCGGCTCTCCAGCAGCACGGCGCCTGTCGTTCTCCGCCTTCAGCGCATGCGCGCGCTGCTCCGGATTGCCGACATTGTAGAGCGTGGCGGTCAGCCCCGGATTGCCCGAAATGTCGAAGCCGGCAATGCTCTTGTAGGCGTCGATCGATTTCCTGATCGTCGCGGCGACGTAAGGCAGCGTCAGGTCGGGATCCATGATGGTCTTGTAGACCGAGTTGGGATCGGCGACATCGAGCTCCGGCAGGCCGGAAACCTTGTGCACCAGGTCGCTCATCTGCAGGGCGGTCAGCGGATTGAGCTGGCCCAGGCCGAAGGTCTGGCCGGCATAATAGGGCTGGAAGAAGGTGGCGCCGAAGCGGTCGTCTGGAAAGCTTGTCCCGCCGACGCTTTTGCCGCGAAACGAATGGTTCCACACCTGCTCACGGCATTCCCACAGATCATAGCTGTCCGACACGCCGGCGCATTTCTTGAATTCCGGCCGCTGCACAAAATCAGTGACGTCCTCGCCGTCATAAGCGAAGGACAGCTTGCTCGACAGGTAAGAGATCGCCTTGACGTAATAAGTCTGCAGCCGGTCGTAGGCATCGACATTGTAGGTGTGCTCGCCGACGATGGCGCCGACGATGTGCATCGGATCAATGCCGTAGGTGGCTGCTGCCTTCTTGATCTTGCCGCGCAGGTCGGCGTCGTTCTGCAGCAGGGCGTAGACCTTGCGGTACTTCGCCTGGAAGGTGGTGTTGGTCGCCTGCGTGCGCCGGCTTGAAGCGCCGGGAATGTCCGGCTGCACGGCATTGCGGTTTCCCGCCGGCACCAATGTCGCGGCTTCAGTGGCGTACAGCGTCGCCGCCAGCGTCAAGCCGAGAATGAGCAGGATCAGTTTTTTCATGCGCCGCCGCCCAAGCAATTCCAGGAAAAGTGTGAAACGGTTTTCCGCCCGGAATTGCGTCAACCAAGAGATCGAGAATGCCGCGCAAACTAGGTAAAGCTCTTGATCGAGTCGAGAGCACCCCTTCGCCTAGCACTACGAAACATGGCCGGATGGTACCATCTGGCCACACCCCAAACTGTTTGCAGGAACCGTGTCGTCCGGACCGGCGCCGGAATGACCCCGGCGCCGTCGTTTAAAGGATGAATCGCGACAAATCTGTGTTTCGCGACAGATCGCCGACATGCTTTTCCACATAGGCGGCGTCGATTGTGACGCTCGTGCCGTTGCGGTCCGGCGCGTCATAGGAGATTTCATCCAGCACTCGCTCCATCACCGTCTGCAGCCGCCTTGCGCCGATGTTCTCGACGCTGGCGTTGAGGTCGACGGCGATGCCGGCCAGCGAATCGATGGCGTCGTCGGTGAAGGTCAGGTCGACGCCTTCGGTCTTCATCAGCGCGATATACTGCTTGATCAGGCTGGCCTCGGTCTCGGTCAGGATGCGGACGAAATCGTCCTTCTCCAGCGCCCGCAGCTCGACGCGGATCGGCAGGCGGCCCTGCAATTCCGGCAAAAGGTCGGAAGGTTTGGAAACGTGGAACGCGCCCGAGGCGATGAACAGGATGTGGTCGGTCTTCAACGGTCCGTATTTGGTCGCCACCGTCGTGCCCTCGATCAGCGGCAGCAGGTCGCGCTGCACGCCTTCGCGAGAAACTCCGGCGCCCATGCCGCCTTCACGCGACGCGATCTTGTCGATCTCGTCGAGGAAGACGATGCCGTCATTTTCGGTCGCATCGAGCGCCCGGCGCACCACCTCATCCTGGTCGAGCAGCTTGTCGGACTCATCGTTGACCAGCAGCGCGTAGGATTCCTTGACCGTCGTCTTGCGCGACTTGGTCTTCTTGCCGCCCATCGCCTTCGACAGCATGTCGTTGATGTTGAGCACGCCGATATTGGCGCCCGGCATGCCGGGAATCTCGAAGCCGGGCATGCCGCCAGTGCCGGTGTCGGCGACTTCGATCTCGATCTCCTTGTCGTCGAGCTCACCGTCGCGCAGCTTCTTGCGGAAGCTATCGCGGGTGGCAGGGCTCGCCGTCTTGCCGACAAGCGATTCCAGCACGCGTTCCTCGGCATTGATATGGGCGCGCGCCTTGACGTCCTCGCGCATCTTCTCGCGCACCAGGCCGATGGCGATCTCGACCAGGTCGCGGATGATCTGCTCGACATCGCGGCCGACATAACCGACTTCGGTGAATTTGGTCGCCTCGACCTTGACGAAAGGCGCACCGGCCAGCCGCGCCAGGCGGCGCGAAATCTCTGTCTTGCCGACGCCGGTCGGCCCGATCATCAGGATGTTCTTCGGCATCACCTCCTCGCGCATCTGGCCTTCCAGCTGCTGGCGGCGCCAGCGGTTGCGCAAGGCGATGGCCACGGCGCGCTTGGCGTCCTTCTGGCCGATGATGAAGCGGTCGAGTTCGGAAACGATTTCGCGGGGAGAAAATGTGCTCATATGACTAAATTCCACTTTGCCACTGCTTGATGGCCTCTAACGGATGCAGCAGCATGATCACGTTGAGTGTCAGATTGTCCCGGATCAGATAACCGGTACCCAGTTCGAAGACGACGGCGAGACTGACGATCACCCATATAGGTAGCGTTCGCGCCATCACAAATCCCAGCACCATGGCCAGTGTGTCGGACACCGAATTGATGATGCTGTCGCCGTAATAGTCGAGCGAGATGGTGCCGGCGCGGTAGCGGTCGATGATGAAAGGGCTGTTCTCGACCAGCTCCCAGCCGCCTTCGATGAGGACGGCGAATGCCAGCCTCAGTCCGATCGGTGAGCGCGGAAACAGGAATCGCGCCAAGGCATAGAACAGGAAGCCGTGGATGAAATGCGATGGCGTGTACCAGTCGGAAATATGCTGGGAATTCTCCGAACTCTGCACGATTCCATGCCAGAGCTTGACGTAGCCGCAGGTGCAGATCGGTGTCCGTCCCATCAAATAGAGCGTGACGGCCTGGACGATGATCAGCCCGAGCACGATGAGAACCCCCATCCGCCAGCTGTTTTCGTAGGCCGAGAGGTCTTTGTCCTCACCGGATGCTTTCATGCCGTCATTCCCCCTCGTGCCCGTCGTGCTCTTCGGTCATCACAGCCCGCTACGCCTTCAGCGGCGGCAGCCAGCGGATTACGGCCGCCGGCAAAGTGGGCTTGACGACAATTCGCCGGATACGTTGCCAGCCCGCCCCGAAAAGGATGATCAACGCGCCGACAACGACCAAGATCAAGGCAAAAGGTGGAATGCCAGTCGAATGGGAGGCGGAGTTGACCAGATAGTAGATGCCCAGCGAGCCGAAATAGGCCAATGTGGGAACCAACAGCGAACGGCGATCTATGGCGAGCGCAACATAAACGAAGCCAAGGATCAGGATCGTCAGCATGATGGTCGCATTGGCGTCGGGCGCGATATGTCCGAATGCGACGTTCTGGCCAGTTGCCATGATAAAGAGCGGATGCACCAGCATGGGCGCCGATACGACATGCAGCCAGAACGCACAATCGGACCAGATCTTGCGTCGATCCCGGTCGTGTATGTCGAAAGCCACGGCCGTCGAGAATACGATCAGGCCGCAGATCAGCGGCATGTAGAGTGCCGCGCGGAGTAATTCGGGAACATCCTCGAGGCTTGGCGGCGCAACCGCGCCTGTCGTCACGCCGTCGTACAGGACTATCGCCGTTTGCAGGAAAGCAAGTAGGGTGAAGGCGATGGCGATGACCCCGGCAAGGACGGGGACGCGAAAGCGCCAGAAATAGATCGCCGCCGCCGCTATTCCCCCGCCGAGAAACAGGTATCCGGCCCGGGAAGCCGTCTGGCGCAACGCCAATAGCTGCCAGATGGTCTCCGGCATGCGGATGTCAAAGCTGGCCTCAACCCGCAGTGCCAGCGCGACCAGGATGGCGACCGTGAAGATCAGGGCAAGCACGGAAGAAGACAATTTCATCCGATGCTGACGCGTGACAATTTCGGCGAGCGCCCAGGCGAAAACCGCAAGAATGCCCGCAATCCAGAACGTCTGACCAGGAAGCATGGTGATGAGGACGAAGAAGATACCGGCGTTGAGCAGAACAGTCCCCACGGTGATGAAGAGATCATTGCCGCCGCCGACCAGTCGCAGGTTTTCCTCGTCACCCTCATCATTGACGTGCTGGGCCTCAGCCGCGACCGAGCGTTCCATGGCCTCAAGTTGATCCCGCAGCGTCTGCGAAATCAGACCCGAGGCGATTGCCTTGTCGAGTGTTTCCGCGCGGATCAATCGGGCTCCTGTGGCGCGTCGCGCGCCATCATCAATGCTGGCCCGTATTCCGATATTCTGGAGTCAAAGGCAACAAAGCCAGCCTTTTCATAAGCGCGGATAGCCCGCCCGTTGGCGGGACCCGGGTCTATGATGACGCGCGGCACGCCTTCCTCGAACAGCTGTTCGACGAACTGGCGCACGATTGCCGAGCCATGGCCGAGCCCGAGCAGCTCCGGCCGGCCGATCGACAGGTCGATGCCGAGCGTTCCGTAAGGCTGGTCGGCATAGGGGTGGTCGTCTTCCAGATGCGGGTCGTAGCTCTGCAGGTAGGCGATCGGCTTGCCGTGGAGTTCGACGATCAGCGGCTCGACGGAGATCGAGTCGATATGATCGCGAATCTCGGCGATTTCCGTTTCGGGATCGTCCCACCACTCTGCCACATGCGGCTCGGCGAGCCAGCCGGCGATCATCGGCAGGTCTTTCTCGGTCACCGGCCGAAAATCATATCTATCTTCTTGTTCAACCATGATCTTTCCCGAAAACCGGTTTCCACTTTTCGGGATCATGGTCGGCGGCCGGGTCAGCCGGCATCGAGCGTTTCGATGACGAAATTGTTGTTGGTGTAGACGCAGATATCGGATGCGATCTGCATCGCCTTGCGGGCGATCTCCTCGGCGTCCTTGTCGCTGTCCATCAGGGCGCGCGCCGCGGCCAGCGCGAAATTGCCGCCCGAACCGATGGCCATGACGCCATGTTCGGGCTCGAGCACGTCGCCGGTGCCGGTCAGCGCCAGCGAGACCGACTTGTCGGCAACCAGCATCATCGCTTCCAGCCGGCGCAGATAGCGGTCGGTGCGCCAGTCCTTGGCGAGTTCGACGCAGGCGCGCGTCAGCTGGTCGGGATATTGTTCGAGCTTGGCTTCGAGCCGCTCCAGAAGGGTGAAGGCGTCCGCCGTGGCGCCGGCGAAACCGGCGATCACATTGCCGCTCTTGCCGATCCGGCGCACCTTTTTGGCGTTGCCCTTCATGATGGTCTGGCCAAGGCTGACCTGGCCGTCGCCGGCGATCACCACCTTGTTGCCTTTGCGCACCGTCACGATGGTCGTGGCGTGCATGGTCAGTTCGTTCGACATTTTCCGGCTCCGAGCAGCGCTATCCCAAAAGGCGATTGGCGCGGTACGAGTAACTTGATCGGCCATATGTATGCATGGGCCCGATGATTGCAAACCGCTCGATACCCACCCGGATGGCAACTGGCAATCGCCGGATCATGCTGCTAGAAGGCTCTCGTTTTCAAGCCGGTGAAGGCTTGGAACGCATGAAAACCCTGGGACAAGGACAAGGTCATGTCGCCCCGCTCCGCCGAAGCCAGCCGCAAGACCAAGGAAACCGACATCGCGGTATCGGTCCATGTCGACGGTTCGGGCAAGTCGGACATTTCGACGGGCGTCGGCTTCTTCGACCATATGCTGGACCAGCTTTCCCGTCACTCGCTGATCGACATGACGGTCAAGGCCAAGGGCGACCTGCACATCGACGACCACCACACGGTCGAGGACACCGGCATCGCACTCGGC
The DNA here is from genome assembly GCF_040318715.1 of Mesorhizobium sp. M1050. Classification (NCBI taxonomy): domain Bacteria; kingdom Pseudomonadati; phylum Pseudomonadota; class Alphaproteobacteria; order Hyphomicrobiales; family Phyllobacteriaceae; genus Mesorhizobium; species Mesorhizobium sp. M1050. The sequence goes on from NZ_JAMYMV010000011.1 coordinate 80,878, forward strand.
CAGGCGCTGGCCAAGGCGCTCGGCGAACGGCGCGGCATCATGCGCTATGCCTCGATCGACCTTGCCATGGACGAGACGCTGACGCGTGCGGCGATCGACGTGTCCGGCCGTCCGTTCCTGGTCTGGAACGTTTCCTTCTCGTCGCCGAAGATCGGCACCTTCGACACCGAACTGGTGCGCGAGTTCTTCCAGGCGCTGGCGCAGAATGCGGGCATCACGCTGCATGTCACCAACCATTATGGCGCCAACAACCACCATATCGCCGAGACTTGCTTCAAGGCGGTGGCGCGTGCGCTGCGCATGGCACTCGAACGCGACCCGCGCCAGCCGGACGCGGTACCCTCCACCAAGGGATCTTTGAAGGGATAGCGTCATGACCGCCTATGTCGTCATGGAACCGCCCGGCCGCAGCGAGAAGGCCGATACAACGGCCTTTGTCCGCGATGGCTTCGCCTGGCTCGGTTTTCTGGTGCCGCCGCTATGGCTCGCCTGGCACCGGCTGTGGATCGAGGCAGCCCTTGCCTTCATCGTCATGGGCCTGCTTTCCATGCTTGGCCAAAAGCTCGGCCTTGGCCCGGCCGCATCGCTGCTGTCGATGCTGGTTTCGCTGTATGTCGGACTGGAAGGGCAGGGGCTGCGCATATCGGCACTTCGCCGGCGCGGCTGGCACGAATGGGGCGTGGTCGAGGCCGGATGGCTCGATGACGCCGATACGCGCTATGCGCTTGAGACGGAAGCGCTTTCCGATCGGCCCGCACCGGCACCGCGCATGGTCCCGGACGCTGCCCTGGCGCGGCCATCGCAGCCGGGCATGGCGCTGGGCCTGACGCACATTCCGGGAAGACGCTGATGCGGGTTGCGATCATCGATTACGGCTCGGGCAATCTGCGCTCTGCCACCAAGGCTTTCGAGCGCGCCGCGCGTGAAGCCGGCATATCCGCGGACATTGACCTGACCGCCGATGCGGAGAGGGTGCGCACGGCCGATCGCATCGTTCTGCCCGGCGTCGGCGCCTATGCCGACTGCGCGGCAGGCTTGCACGCGGTCGAAGGCATGTGGGAGGCGGTCGAGGAGGTCGCGATTGCCAAGGGCCGGCCTTTCCTGGGCATCTGCGTCGGCATGCAGCTGATGTCGCAGCGCGGCCTGGAAAAGATTGTCACCAACGGCTTCGGTTGGATATCAGGCGACGTCAAGGAGATCAGGCCGGCCGATCCGGCACTGAAAATCCCGCAGATCGGCTGGAACACGATCGACCTCAAGCGCCAGCATCCGCTGTTCGCCGGCATTCCGACCGGGCCGGACGGGCTGCATGCCTATTTCGTCCATTCCTACCATCTTGATGCGCGCCAAGCGGACGAGGTCCTGGCGGTCGCCGACTATGGCGGCCCGGTGACGGCGACCGTCGCCCGTGACAATCTCGTCGGTACGCAGTTCCATCCTGAAAAGAGCCAGGCGCTGGGCCTGGCGCTGATCACCAATTTCCTGCGCTGGAGGCCCTGAAACACCATGAGTAAAAAGGGCTACTGGATCGCGATGATCGATGTCCGCGATCCCGATGTGTACAAGCAGTACATCGAGGCGAATGCCGTCGCCTTCGCGAAATACGGCGCGAAACTCCCGGTGCGGGCCGGTCGTTACGAGAGCCCCGAAGGACCGACCGGCAACCGTCACGTGCTGGTCGAGTTCGAGTCCTACGACAAGGCGGTCGAATGCTATCATTCGCCTGAGTATCAGCACGCCTCGACGTTTCGGCTTGCCGCCTCATCAGGCCATTTCGTCATCGTTGAAGGCGCCTGAACGGATGATCCTTTTCCCAGCCATCGACCTCAAGGACGGCCAATGCGTGCGCCTCAAGCACGGCGACATGGCCACCGCGACCATCTACAATGACGATCCGGCGGCCCAGGCCAAGGCCTTCGAGCAACAGGGCTTCGAATGGCTGCACGTCGTCGACCTTAATGGCGCCTTCCAGGGCCAGAGCGTCAACAGCGCGGCGGTCGGCGCCATCCTCAAGGCGACGAAAAACCCGGTGCAGCTCGGCGGCGGCATCCGCACGCTGGCGCAGATCGAGGACTGGCTCGATCGTGGGCTGGCCCGCGTCATCCTCGGCACGGTGGCGGTGCGTGACCCCGGCCTGGTCAAGCAGGCCTGCATGGCTTTCCCCGGCAAGGTGGCCGTCGGCATCGATGCCAAGGGCGGCAAGGTTGCCGTCGAAGGCTGGGCCGAGGCGTCGAGCCTCGGCGTCATCGAACTGGCGAAGAAGTTCGAGGGCGCCGGCGTCGCCGCCATCATCTACACCGACATCGACCGCGACGGCGTTCTGACCGGCATCAACTGGGATGCCACCATCGACCTTGCCGACGCCGTGTCGATCCCGGTCATTGCTTCCGGCGGCCTCGCCTCGATCGCGGACATCGTGCGCATGACCATGCCCGACGCGGGAAAGCTCGAGGGCGCGATCTCCGGCCGCGCGCTCTATGATGGCCGCATCGATCCGACCGAGGCGCTGGCGATCCTGAAAGGCCGGCCTGCGGCGGAGACGCGGTCGTGAAAATCTCCATCATTCTGGCCTCTTATGACAGCGGCCACTACCATGGCGGCATGGGCCAAGGTCCAGATTCGCTGATATCGGGCGGTCTCGTGGACGCGCTGACCATAGCTGGCCACGACGTTGCTGTGGAAGACATCGGCAAGGTCGGAGACATTCAGGAGCGCGAGATCGCCACCGGCTTTGCCGTCTGCAACGCGGTTGCCGCCGAGGTTCGCCTTGCCCGTGACGCCGGTCGGTTTCCCATCGTTCTTGCCGGAAACTGCCTGACCAGCGCTGGCGCGGTCGCCGGCGAGGACGCCGATGCGATCATCTGGGCCGACCAGCATGGTGACCTCAACACGCCCGAGACATCCATATATGGCTTTCTCGACGGCATGGCGCTGGCCACTGTTCTGGGCCTGTGCTGGCGCCCGATGGCGGCGGCCATTCCCGGCTTCAAGCCGATCGATCCGTCACGCTGCGTGCTCATCAACGCACGCGATCTCGATGTCGCGGAAAAGCAGCTCCTCGAGACGTTGCCGATCATCCGGACGGAATGTCCGGGAGTGGCCCAGGCGACCGAAAGACTGAAGGTCGCCGGCGCCAGACGCGTGCACATGCATCTCGACCTCGACGTGCATGACCCCCAGCAGCTGCAGGCCAACCGCTACGTCAGTTCCGGCGGGCCGAGCCCGGAACAGTTGCGCGACGCGGCTTGTGCCGTGGCGCTTGCGGTGCCGGTCGTCGGCATCACTGTTTCCGCCTACGATCCGGCCTTCGACGCGCAGGGCGATGTCCCGCCGCTGGTCGGTCAGTTGCTCAACGATCTCATCGCCACGATAGAGGGCCGCTGATGCTGAAAGCCCGTGTCATCCCCTGCCTCGACGTCAAGAACGGTCGCGTCGTCAAGGGCGTCAACTTCGTCGATCTGATCGACGCCGGCGATCCGGTCGAGGCGGCCACGGCCTATGACGCCGCCGGCGCCGACGAGCTCTGCTTTCTCGACATCACCGCTTCGTCGGACAATCGCGAGACCATCTTCGACGTCATCGCCCGCACCGCCGAACAATGCTTCATGCCGCTGACCGTCGGCGGCGGCGTGCGCCAGGTCGCCGATATCAGGAAGCTGCTGCTGGCCGGAGCCGACAAGGTGTCGATCAACACGGCGGCGGTGAAGAACCCGGATTTCGTCGCCGAAGCCGCCGACAAGTTCGGCAACCAGTGCATCGTCGTCGCCATCGATGCCAAGAAAGTGTCCGGCGCCGGCGAGGCCGACCGCTGGGAGATCTTCACCCATGGCGGGCGAGAAAAGACCGGCATCGATGCGGTCGAGTTCGCGCGAAAAATGGTCGATCGCGGCGCCGGCGAGATCCTGCTGACATCGATGGATCGTGACGGCACCAAGGCCGGCTACGACATCGCGCTGACCCGCGCGATTGCCGACGCGGTGCGGGCGCCGGTCATCGCTTCCGGCGGTGTCGGCACGCTCGATCACATGGTCGAAGGCATTCGCGACGGCCATGCCGGCGCGGTGCTGGCGGCCTCCATCTTCCATTTCGGCACCTATACGATAGCGCAGGCCAAGGCGCATATGGCCGCCGCGGGGCTGCCGATGCGGCTGGACTCGCTTGGCAATCGGTCCTAAAGCATGATCCCGAAAAGTGGGAACCGGTTTTCGGCAAAAAGATCATGCTGAAACAAGCAGATAGATGACGGTCATGACCGAGTTTTCGCTATCCGATCTGGAAAAAATCGTTGGGGAACGCGCCCATTCCGGTGATCCGGACTCCTGGACTGCAAACCTGTTTGCGCGCGGCATCGACAAGGCGGTGCAGAAGCTTGGTGAAGAAGCGGTCGAGACCGTCATTGCCGCCGTCAAGGGCGATAAACAGGCCCTCGTTTCGGAAAGCGCCGATCTTGTATATCATTGGCTCGTCGTTCTCGGCCTCTCCGGGGTTCCGCTGAGCGACGTGCTTAGGGAACTCGAACGCCGCACCGGGCATTCGGGCATCGCCGAGAAGGCGTCACGGCCCAAGGGCTGACCGCGAGGAGGGCAGGTATCTCGATGGATCAGCTCGCGCCAACCGAGAAATATTCCCCCTTTCGTTTCTTCTCCGCCGAGCAATGGTCGCAATTCCGCGCCGACACGCCATTGACGCTGAGCGCGGACGAATTCCGCCGCCTGCGTTCGCTCAACGACCCGATCGACCTCGAAGAGGTCAAGCGCATCTATCTGTCGCTGTCGCGGCTTTTGTCCGCGCATGTCGAGGCGAGCCAGCTGCTGTTCAGGCAACGCCAGGCCTTTTTCAACGCGGTGGACATCGTCAAGACGCCTTTTATCATCGGCATTGCCGGTTCCGTCGCGGTCGGCAAATCGACCACGGCGCGCGTGTTGAAGGAGCTGTTGGCGCGTTGGCCGTCGAGCCCCAAGGTCGACCTTATCACCACCGACGGCTTCCTGCTTCCCAACGAGGTCCTGCGCCGCGAGAACCTTATGGAACGTAAGGGATTTCCAGACAGCTACGATGTCGGCGCGCTGCTGCGCTTCCTCTCGGGCATCAAGTCGGCGCTGCCCGATGTCCGCGCGCCGGTCTATTCGCATCTGACCTATGATGTCATTCCCGGCGAGTTCGTCACCATCGATCGGCCCGACATCCTGATCTTCGAAGGCATCAATGTCCTGCAGCCCGGCAAGCTGCCGCAGGACGGCAAGATCGTGCCCTTCCTGTCGGATTTCTTCGACTTCGCCATCTATATCGATGCCGACGAGAAGCTGATCCACAATTGGTACATCTCCCGCTTCATGCGGCTGCGTGAGACCGCTTTCCGCAACCCGGAGTCCTTCTTCCACCGCTATTCGCAGCTCTCGGAGGGTTCGGCGCGCGCCATCGCCGAAGGTCTGTGGACCAACATCAACCTGAAGAACCTGCGCGAGAACATCCTGCCGACGCGGGCCCGCGCCGACTTGATCCTGCGCAAGGGCGCCGACCACCGGGTCGAGGAAGTGGCGCTCAGGAAGCTGTGACGGCCGGCTTCGTCACCCGCCGCAGCGTCAGATTGATGCGGCCGCCATTTTTCAGCAGCGCCGAAGTCGAAGGATAGATCCGGTCGACGCCGTGGAAGCACAGGCGGCCTTCGCCGCCGAGCACCACGACATCGCCGCTTTTCAGTCGAAACGACTTTGTGCCGCCCTCGCGGGTCACTTGGCCAACCCTGAACAGGCAATCGTCGCCGAGCGAGACGGAAACCACCGGCGCCGAAAAATCGCCCTCGTCGCGGTCCTGGTGCAGGCCCATCTTTGCCTCTGGCGTGTAGAAATTGACCAGGCACGCCTCAAGCGGATGCGGATAGCCCGAGACCTGCCGCCACAGCTCGAGCAGGCTGTTCGGGATTGGCGGCCATGGCGCTCCGGTCATCGGATGTGTCGGCTGGTAGCGGTAGCCTTGCTCCTTGTCGGTAACCCAGCCGAGCGGGCCGCAATTGGTCATGCGCACGCTCATCTCCTTGCCGGTGCGCGGCATCGCCGGCACGAACAGCGGCGCCTGCTGCACGATGCTTCTCACCTCATCGACCAGCACTTCCTGCACGCTGCGTGACAGGTAAGCCGGCATGTGGCGGACGCCTTTGGGCAGGACGAGCATAGGCTTGGTCGCTAGATCCGTTCGTCAAAAGTCAAGCATGCCATCGCCAAATGAAAACGGCGACCCGAAAGTCGCCGCTCATGTCATTTGCGGTTCGAAATTGGAAGTTGTTTTGTGTGCTCGCCATTGGGTGTGTAGTGCTTAATCGTTCTCCACCCGGCCGCGCAGTTTCTTGATCGTGCCGCGTCCGGCCTTGCTCTTCAGCCGCCGCTCCACCGCACCCTTCGACGGCCGCGTCTTCTTGCGCGGCGGCGGCGGCGGTTCGGCGGCCTTGGCGACCAGCGCCGCGAGCCGTGCCCGTGCGTCCGCCCGGTTCTGTTCTTGGGTGCGGAAGCGGCCTGCCTCGATGACGATGACACCGTCCTTGGTGGCACGCTGGCCGGCAAGCTTGATCGTGCGCTCGCGCACGCGCTCCGACAGGCCCGTTGCGTTGGCCGCGTCGAAGCGCAGCTGCACCGCCGTCGCCACCTTGTTGACGTTCTGGCCGCCCGGACCGGACGAACGGATGAAGTCCTCGTGCAGGTCGCCCGGGTAGATCACCGCATCGTCGGCAATGATGATGTTGTCGTCGCTCGCCATGCCGCAGTCATGGCGCGGCGGATCAAAAAAGAAAAGGCCCGATCGAGACCGGGCCTTTCAACGACGGCTTAGCCCGATGGCGTGATTACTCCGCCGCTTCCTGCATGCGTGGCGCGGCGCCCAGCACCACGGCGTCGACATGGCGTTCGAATTTCTCGAAGTTGACGGCGAACATGCCGACCAGTCTTGCCGCCTGCAGGTCATAGCCGGCCTTGTCAGCCCAGGTCGAGCGGGGGTCGAGAATGGCGCTGTCGACGCCGCGAACCGCCACCGGCACCTCGAAACCGAAATGAGGATCCGTGCGGAACTCGGCCGCCTTCAGCGAGCCGTCGAGTGCGGCGGCAAGCAAGGCCCGCGTCGCCTTGATCGGCATGCGCTTGCCGGTACCGTAGGCGCCGCCGGTCCAGCCGGTGTTGACCAGCCAGCAATCGGCGCCATGGCGGGCGATCAGCTCGCGCAGCAGGTTGCCGTATTCCGATGGATGGCGCGGCATGAACGGCGCGCCGAAACAGGTGGAAAAGGTCGCCTCGGGCTCAGTCACGCCCTTTTCGGTTCCGGCCACCTTGGCGGTGTAACCGGAGAGGAAATGATACATCGCCTGCGCCGGGCTCAGCCGCGCGATCGGCGGCATCACGCCGAAGGCGTCGGCGGTCAGCATGATGATGTTGTTGGGATGGTTGGCGCGTCCCGTCTTGCTGGCATTGGGGATGAAGTCCAGCGGATAGGCGCAGCGCGTGTTTTCGGTGAGCCTCCCATCGTTGAAATCCGGCACGCCATCGACATCGAGCACGACATTTTCCAGTACGGTGCCGAAGCGCTGCGTGGTGGCAAATATTTCCGGCTCGGCTTCCGACGACAGCTTGATCGTCTTGGCGTAGCAGCCGCCTTCGAAATTGAAGATGCCATGCGGCCCCCAGCCATGCTCGTCGTCGCCGATCAGCGTGCGCGAGGGATCGGCCGAGAGCGTCGTCTTGCCGGTGCCCGACAGGCCGAAGAAGATGGCTGCATCGCCGGCCGCGCCCTCATTGGCAGAGCAATGCATCGGCATCACGCCTTTCGCCGGTAGCAGATAGTTGAGCATGGTGAACACCGACTTCTTCATCTCGCCGGCATAGGAGGTGCCGCCGATCAGCACGATCTTGCGCGTGAGGTCGACGGCGATCACCGTTTCGGTACGGCTGCCGTGGCGGGCTGGATCGGCACGGAAGGACGGCAGGTCGATGATGGTCATGTCCGGTACGAAATGCTCGAGCTCGGCGGCATTCGGCCGGATGAGCAGATTGCGGATGAACAGCGAGTGCCAGGCAAACTCGGTGATGACCCTGGTGGGCAGCTTCAGCTCCTCATCGGCGCCGCCAACCAGATCCTGGACGTAAATATCCTTGTCGCCGGCGTGCGCCTGGAAATCGGCAAGCAACGCGTCGAACTGGGCCGGCGAGATCGCCTTGTTGTTGTCCCACCAGATATGCGGCTCGGTGGCGCCGTCGCGGACGACGAATTTGTCCTTGGGCGAGCGGCCGGTGTGCTGGCCGGTCTCGGCGAGCAGCGCGCCGTGCGCGGTCAGCCTGGCTTCGCCGAGTCGGATCGATTCCTCATAAAGGGCTGCCGCACCGAAATTATAGCGCACCACGCCGGTGGTTTTCAGGCCGATATGATCGATCGCGCAGGCAGGATTGCGTTTGCCGACTTCCGACATGGGTGTCCCTTCTTGGATTTGCCGCATCTTTGCCGGCGTGTTTCCGACAAGCCCGCACCGCGGACTGAAATGCTCAGAAACAGAAAAGGCGAATGATATCAAATCATTAATCGATTTAAATATTTTGAAAGTTGTTTAAATCGTTTATATGTGCAAAAAGTTCGGCGGTTGCCCAAAGGATTGGCGATGTACGTTCGTCCAATCCATATCGAGGTAGGATTGTGGCCGCCGGCATGCCGCGCGTGACAGCGGGCAAGGCCTATGCCACATTTTGTACCTAATTTGTCCTGCAAAAGCCCCTTCTCTACGAAAGAAGGGACAGCTCATGAGGGAGCCGCTTGAAATGGCAACAATCGCGCTTGTCGATGACGACCGCAACATTCTGACATCGGTGTCGATCGCCCTCGAATCCGAGGGGTATCGCGTTGAGACCTACACGGATGGTGCGTCAGCGCTGGAGGGATTGGCGGCACGCCCGCCTAACCTTGCCATCCTCGACATCAAGATGCCGCGCATGGACGGCATGGAACTGCTGCGCCGGATGCGCCAGAAGTCCGACCTCCCGGTGATCTTCCTGACCTCAAAGGACGACGAAATCGATGAATTGTTCGGCCTCAAGATGGGCGCCGACGATTTCATCCGCAAACCGTTCTCGCAGCGTCTGCTGGTCGAGCGGGTGCGCGCCGTGCTGCGCCGTGCCAGTGCCCGCGAGGCCGCCGCCAAGACACCCAGCCAGCAGGCCCGCTCGCTCGAACGCGGTCAGCTCGTCATGGACCAGGAGCGCCACACCTGCACCTGGAAGGGCGAGCCGGTGACGCTCACCGTCACCGAGTTCCTGATCCTGCATTCGCTGGCGCAGCGTCCCGGCGTCGTAAAAAGCCGTGATGCGCTGATGGATTCGGCCTATGATGAACAGGTCTATGTCGACGACCGCACCATCGACAGCCACATCAAGCGGCTGCGCAAGAAGTTCAAGGCCGTCGACGACGACTTCGAGATGATCGAAACCCTTTACGGAGTCGGATACCGGTTCCGCGAGGCGTAAGGTGCATGTCGCCCAAAAGTGGTCCCGGTTTTTGGGGTGACGACATGCACCAGAGCAAGGTATTTCATGTCGCCCAAAAGTGGTCCCGGTTTGGGATGACGACATGCGTCTAACTAGAGACTAGGCGGGAGCTGCTATTCGATGGCAGTCGAGGCACAGCGAAGCAGACCGGCGGGCGCCTCGAGGCGGCCGTCGCGGATCATGCCGTCCTTCGTGTCGAAGATCACGGTCCCGATGCGCCGCTTCCTCGGCCATCATATCTTTTCCAGCCTGACGCGGCGTATCCTCTTCCTCAACCTTGCCGGCCTTGCCGTCCTGGTGACCGGCATTCTCTATCTCAACACCTTCCGCGACGGGCTGATCGACGCCCGCGTCGAAAGCCTGATGACGCAGGGCGAGATCATCGCCGGCGCGATCGCGGCGTCGGCGACGGTCGAGACGGATTCGATCAGCATCGACCCGGAAAAGCTGCTTGAGCTGCAGGCCGGCGAAAGCCTTGGACCGGGCTCCGACCAACTCGACAATCTCGACTTCCCGATCAACCCGGAACGTGTCGCGCCGGTGCTGAGAAGGCTGATCTCGCCGACCCGGACCCGCGCCCGCATCTATGACCGCGACGCCAATCTGCTGCTCGATTCACGCCATCTCTATTCGCGCGGCCAAATCCTGCGCTACGACCTGCCGCCGGTGGAAGAGGAACAGCCCGATCTGCTCGAGCGCATCCAGAAATTCGTCTTCGACTTCTTCCGCAACACCGAGCTGCCGGTCTATCACGAGCAGCCGGGCGGCAATGGCGCCGCCTTCCCGGAAGTGGTCAAGGCGCTCACCGGCAGCCCGTCGACCATCGTTCGCATATCGGAACAGGGTGAGCAGATCGTTTCCGTGGCGGTGCCAATCCAACGCTTCCGCGCCGTTCTCGGTGTTCTGATGCTGTCGACCGAAGGCGGCGATATCGACAAGATCGTCGCCGCAGAGCGCAAGGCGATCCTGCGCGTCTTCGGCATCGCGGCCTTGGTCACCGCCATCCTGTCGATGCTGCTCGCCTCCACCATAGCCAATCCGCTGCGCCGGCTGTCGGCGGCTGCGGTGCGGGTGCGGCGCGGCGTCAAGAGCCGCGAGGAAATCCCCGACTTTTCCGACCGCCAGGACGAGATCGGCAATCTCTCGATCGCGATACGCGACATGACCAACGCTCTCTACGCCCGCATCGAGGCGATCGAAAGCTTTGCGGCCGACGTGTCGCATGAATTGAAGAACCCGCTGACGTCGCTGCGCAGCGCGGTGGAAACCTTGCCGCTGGCCAAGAACGACGATTCGCGCGGCCGGCTGATGGACGTCATCCAGCACGATGTCAGGCGGCTGGACCGGCTCATCACCGATATTTCCGATGCCTCCCGTCTTGACGCGGAGCTCGCACGCGAAGATGCCGGGACCGTCGACTTGAAGAAATTCATCACCGATCTCGTCGTCGTTTCGCGTGAAGCCACGCGCAACAAGAAGGCGGTCGAGATTGAGTTCAAGGTCGCCAAACTGCCGCAGGGCGTCAAAGGCTATTTCGTCGTCGGCCATGATCTGCGCATCGGCCAGGTCATCACCAACCTGATCGAGAACGCCCGCTCCTTCGTTCCCGAGGACCATGGCCACATCGGCCTGTCGCTGGCGCGCGCCGGCAAGTTCAACATCATCACCGTCGACGACAATGGTCCCGGCATCCGCGCCGACAACATCGACCGCATCTTCGAACGGTTCTACACCGACCGGCCGGCCGGCGAGGCGTTCGGCCAGAATTCAGGCCTTGGCCTGTCGATATCCAGGCAGATCGTCGAGGCCCATGGCGGCACCTTGACCGCCGAGAACATCCCCGGCACCAAACCCGGCGAGATCAAGGGCGCGCGCTTTGTCGTGACGCTGCCGGCCGAAGCATGATCCCGAAAAGTGGAAACCGGTTTTCGGACAAGATCATCATGCTTCATCCAAAAACATGATCGTGCAAGATCGTGCCTGATCCAGTTGCGCAGCCAGAAAACATTCACGGAACCGCGATCCTGATCGGCGAGCGCGGCGTCCTTATCACCGGGCCGTCCGGCGCCGGTAAGACGACGTTGGCGCTGACACTCCTGGACCATTGCCGCGCGCGCGGACTGTTCTCGCGGCTGATCGGCGACGACAGGCTGCTTGCCGCCGCCCGCGCCGGGCGGCTGGTCTGTCGCGTGCCGGCGACCATCGCCGGTCTCGCCGAAGTGCCTGGGTTCTTGCCGCGACCGCTGCCGTTCGAGCCGGGCGGAGTGATCGACCTGCATGTGAGGCTGGTGCCAAAGGCAGAGATGGCCCGTTTCCAGGAGGAGGAAATCAGCGAGCCTGTCGCAGGCTGCCCGGTGCCGCGTATCGACCTTGCCGAGCGTAACGCCGCCACGGCACTGCCCGCCGTGATGGCGCGGCTGTCGATCGCGCCTTTTCTATGATCCGCCCCGGCTTTTTTGCTGCAATGCGTCAAAATGGCATGGACCTGCGCAATTTTGGGCTTGTCAACGGGCCGTGCGTCGACAAGATAGCGCTCCCGCCGCCTGGAATGGCTGGCGAGCATAAAATGCGCCTGTGAAGCGGCGATGACGGGAGCCACCAAAGAATGATCGGACTCGTGCTTGTAACGCACGGTCAACTGGCCGCCGAGTTTCGACATGCCGTGGAACATGTCGTCGGGCCACAAGACAATTTCGAAACCGTGGCGATCGGCGCCGATGACGATATGGAGCAGCGTCGCCGCGATATCGTCGACGCTGTTGCCCGTGTCGACACCGGGGCGGGGGTCATCGTGCTGACCGACATGTTCGGCGGCACGCCCTCCAACCTTGCCATCTCGGTGATGGAGTCCGGCCGCACCGAAGTGATCGCCGGCATGAACCTGCCGATGCTGATCAAGCTCTCCTCGATCCGCAAGGGCGACAATATGGCCGCCGCGCTCGACGAGGCTCAGGCGGCCGGCCGCAAATACATCAATGTCGCCAGTCAGCTTCTGAGCAGCAAATGAACGCGCTGTCCCCGGAAAAAGATCAGATCGCCAAAGATACCATCACGAGGGACTTCCCCATCATCAACCAGCGCGGCCTGCACGCCCGCGCCTCGGCGAAATTCGTCCAGCTGGCCAGCGGTTTCGACGCCTCGGTGCATGTCGAGAAGGACGGCGTCCAGGTCGGCGGCACCTCGATCATGGGCCTGATGATGCTGGCGGCAAGCCCCGGCTACTCGATCCGCGTCACCGCCAGCGGGCCGCAGGCGCGGCAGGTCATCGACGCTCTGGAGCAGTTGGTGGCGTCCCGCTTCGGCGAGGAAAGCTGATCCGCCACACCGCGAACGCATGTCCGAGAGACATGCAGGGATAAAGATTTCTTTATATCCCATTGTCGTCCCGGTGCCGATCTGCTAGTCAATCCGGCAATTCGCGCCCTTCGACGCGCCGGCCGGCGTGGGCGCATCCGCAACCAATTCGCAGCACAAAACTTCGGAGCACTGCCATGACGGGTAGCAAGGACTATGTGGTCGCCGACATCTCGCTTGCCGGCTGGGGCCGCAAGGAAATCGAGATCGCCGAGACCGAAATGCCGGGCCTGATGGCCAGCCGCGAGGAATTCGGCGACAAGCAGCCGCTCAAGGGCGCGCGCATCACCGGCTCGCTGCACATGACCATCCAGACGGCGGTGCTGATCGAGACGCTGAAGGCGCTCGGCGCCGACATCCGCTGGGCCTCCTGCAATATCTTCTCGACCCAGGATCACGCGGCCGCGGCCATCGCCGAGGCCGGTATCCCGGTGTTCGCCGTCAAGGGCGAGTCGCTTGAGCAGTACTGGGACTACACCGACAAGATTTTCCAGTGGACCGACGGCGGCCTCTCCAACATGATCCTCGATGATGGCGGCGACGCCACCATGTACATCCTGATAGGCGCCCGCGCCGAGGCCGGGGAGGACGTGCTGTCCAACCCGCAGAGCGAGGAAGAGGAATACTTCTACGCGCAGGTCAAGCAGCGCCTGAAGGCTTCGCCCGGCTTCTTCACCAAGCAGAAGGCGGCAATCCGCGGCGTCACCGAAGAGACGACGACCGGCGTCAACCGGCTCTACCAGTTGCAGAAGAAGGGCCTGCTGCCCTTCCCCGCCATCAACGTCAACGACTCGGTCACCAAGTCGAAGTTCGACAACAAATACGGTTGCAAGGAATCGCTGGTCGACGGTATCCGTCGCGGCACCGACACGATGATGGCCGGAAAGGTTGCCGTCGTCTGCGGTTACGGCGACGTCGGCAAGGGCTCGTCGGCCTCGCTCAAGGGCGCCGGCGCCCGCGTCAAGGTCACCGAGGTCGATCCGATCTGCGCCCTGCAGGCGGCGATGGATGGTTTTGAAGTCGTCACGCTGGAAGACGCGGCACCCACCGCCGACATCGTTATCACCACCACCGGCAACAAGGATGTCGTCACCCTCGACCACATGCGCTCGATGAAGGACATGGTGATCGTCGGCAACATCGGTCACTTCGACAACGAGATCCAGGTGGCCGCGCTGCGCAACCTGAAATGGACCAACGTCAAGCCGCAGGTGGACATGATCACCTTCCCGGACGGCAAGCGGATGATCCTTCTGTCGGAAGGCCGCCTGCTCAATCTCGGTAACGCAACCGGCCACCCGAGCTTCGTCATGTCGGCGTCCTTCACCAACCAGGTGCTTGCCCAGATCGAGCTGTACACCAAGCCCGGCCAGTACGAGAACCAGGTCTATGTCCTGCCCAAGCATCTCGATGAAAAGGTCGCGCGCCTGCATCTCGACAAGCTTGGCGCCCGCCTCACCGAATTGTCTGGCGAGCAGGCGGCCTATATCGGCGTCACGCCGCAGGGTCCGTTCAAGCCGGAACACTACCGCTATTAACCAAATCTAAAAGTGCTACCAGATATTGAGGCCGGGCGATTGACTTTTCGCCCGGCTTTATTTTTGCGCGCAATCGCCTTCACGACGATTCGGCGAGGGTTTATTGTCAGGTGATTCGCGACGCTTCCAGCCCGAGAGGGGTTCAAGAGAGGTGTGCATCAGGGCGGTCTTGCATTCAGGCGGCGGAGAGGACCAAGACATGCCGGGGCAACACCCGCACAGAGCGGGACGGGCCGTTTCCGGCGGCCATGACGATTCGAGGATCACTGGCTCCGCCTTGCAAAGCGGGGGCGTGTCCTGGCGCGTCCGTGCGTCGATCTTCCTTGCCACCTCCGCGCTTGCCGGTCCTTTGGCAGGTGCTGTCGCGCATGCCGAGACCGCTGGTTCCGCCGTCGCCGGATTGTCGATGAGCGCCGTCGAGGTGATGCAGCTTGCCGTGTTTGTCGGGGTGACGGGCGCTGCCCTTCTCTCGGCCATCGTTCTCATCCGCGAAAGAGCCCGCACCTCGGCGGAAAATGTCGAGCTCAGGAGCCGCCTCGCCGATATCAACGCGGCGCTCCGCCGCTCGGAGGCGCTGCTCAATCTGCGCGACCAGCGCGTGGTCGTCTGGGCCGCGGAAAACAAGAAGCCGGAACTCATCGGCACATTGCCCGTCGAAAGCGGCGCTCCGGAGGACCGGGCCGCTTTCCTTGCTTTCGGCCGGTGGCTGATGCCGCGTTCGGCGGCAGCACTTGAACATGCCGTTGCGGGATTGCGCGAAAAGGCCAAACCCTTCGACCTCGTCATCGAATCGCAGGCCGGCGCTCCGCTCGAAGTGCATGGTCGCAAGAGCGCGGCGCATGTGCTCGTGCGTTTTATCTCGCTTTCGGAGACGCAGCGCAGCCAGGCCAGGCTGAAGATCGAGAACCAACGGCTGGCCGCCGACCATGATACGATGATCGGCCTGCTCGACGCGCTGAACATGCCGGCCTGGCTTCGCAGCGCGGATGGGCGGCTGAAGTGGGTCAACCGGGCCTATGCCGATGCGGTCGAATCCGAAAATGCCGAAACCGCGGTTCGGGAGGCAAAAGAGTTCCTCGGTGGCCAGGCACGCGACGCGATTGCCGCCCAGCACAAGACGCATCCGGTCTTCGAACAGTCGCTTTCCACCGTGATCGAAGGTGATCGCCGTGTGTTTGCGGTCACCGATTTCGCCGGCAGCGAAGGCTCGGCCGGCCTTGCTTGCGACACCAGCGCCATCGAGACGGTTCGCGGCGAATACGAGCGGACCGTCAGGAGCCACGCCGACACGCTCGACCAGCTCAATACGGCGGTCGCCATTTTCGACACCGACGAAAAGCTGCGGTTCTTCAATCAGGCCTTTCAGAAGCTATGGGGCCTCGACAGTGGTTTCCTGCACAGCGCTCCCGACAATGCGCTGCTGCTCGACCGGCTGCGCAGCGAGGGCAAGATCGCCGAGCAACCGGAATGGCGCCGCTGGAAGGAAGGTTTGCTCGGCGCCTATCGTGCCGTGGAATCGCAGGAGCATTGGTGGCATCTGCCGGACGGCAAGACCATCCGCGTCGTCGCCAACCCGCAGCCCAAGGGTGGCGTGACCTGGGTGTTCGAGAACCTGACCGAGAAGATGGACCTCGAAAGCCGCTACCAGACAGCGGTGCGGGTCCAGGGCGAGACGCTCGACAATCTTGCCGAAGGCGTCGCGGTGTTCGGCCCCGACGGCAGGCTTCGGCTGTCGAATCCCGCCTTTGCCACACTCTGGGGTTTGAGCGGCGAAGCGGCCAAGCCAAATGTCCACGTCTCCACGGTCCGCGACCTTTGCGACCGGCAGGCGGCGGACAGTCCCTGGCCAGGCTTCGTCGCCGCCATCACCGGCTTCGACGACGAGCGCCGCGACCGCCACGGCCAGACCGAACTCAACAACGGCAATGTGCTGAGCTACGCCATGATCCCGTTACCCAACGGGCAGGTGATGATGACCTTCGTCGACGTTACCGACAGCGTTCATGTCGAAAGGGCGCTGAAGGACAAGAACGAGGCGCTGCAAAAATCCGACCAGCTCAAGAACGAATTCGTCCAGCACGTCTCCTATGAACTGCGCTCACCGTTGACCAACATCATCGGCTTCACCGAACTGCTGTCGCAGCCCACGACCGGTCCGCTGACGCAGAAACAGCGCGAATATGTCGAGCATGTCAGCTCGTCGTCCTCGGTGCTGCTCACCATCGTCAACGACATCCTCGATTTGGCGACGGTGGACGCCGGCATCATGGAGCTCGACATTTCCGAGGTGCAGGTCGATCGCACCATTGCGGCCGCGGCCGAACTGGTGGCCGACCGGCTGGAAGAGCATTCGATCAGGCTCGAGATCGACGCCACTGCCGCGCCGAAGACGTTCCACGGCGACGAAATCCGTGTCCGCCAGATACTCTACAATCTGCTCAGCAACGCCGCCAACTACGCGCCGGAAGCCAGCACCATCCGGCTCACTTGCCGCAATCTGGCGGACGGGGTGGAATTCTCGGTTCATGACGACGGCCCCGGCATGCCGCCCGATGTGCTCGATTCGGTGTTTCGCCGCTTCGAGCCGCGCGCCAATGGCGGCCGCCGGCGCGGTGCCGGTCTCGGCCTGTCGATCGTCAAGAGCTTTGTCGAGCTGCATGGCGGCAGCGTTCGCATCGAAACCGGCAAGGACAAGGGCACGACCGTCATCTGCACCTTTCCCGACATGCCGGGCATCCGCGCCGCGGCCGAGTAGCACGCTCGATGACGGGATTGGTGCTGGAGCGTTTGCTCGCCGACGAGACACAGACAGCACGGCTGGGCGAAGATCTTGCCCTGTCACTGCGCCCGGGTGATGTGCTTGCCCTCAAGGGCGATCTCGGCGCCGGCAAGTCGACGTTGGCGCGGGCCTTGATCAGGACCTTGGCCGACGATGCCGGTCTCGATGTTCCGAGCCCGACCTTCACGCTGGTGCAGAGCTACGACACGCGCATCCCGGTCCATCATTTCGATCTCTACCGCCTGTCCTCGGCGGCCGAGATCGATGAGCTCGGCTTCGACGAAGCCCTGACCCAAGGCGCCGCTTTGGTCGAATGGCCGGAACGGGCCGAAGATTATCTGCCGAAAACCACGGTCCTGATCGAGCTCGTCCAGCATGGCGACGGCCGGTTGGCGAGATTGTCGGGGCAGGGCGCTCCCTTCGATCGGGCGGCACGATCGCTGGCCATGCGCGACTTTCTCGTGAACGCCGGCTGGGGGCAAGCGCAGCGCCGCCATTTCGTTGGCGATGCTTCGGCCCGCTCCTACGAGATCGTTTCGCTGCCGGACCGGAAGCCGCGAGTGCTGATGAACTCGCCTCGGCTGGTGCTCGGCCCACCCGTGCGCGACGGCAGAGCCTATGCCGAGATCGCTCATACCGCCCAGTCGGTCTCCGCCTTCGTCGCCGTCGACCGCGCCTTGAAGGCCGGCGGCGTCAGCGTTCCGGAAATCCATGCCGAGGACCAGGAGCAGGGATTCCTGCTGCTCGAACACCTTGGTTCTGAAGGATTTCTCGGCGGCGATGGCCAGCCAGTGGCCGAGCGCTGCACGGCGGCGGCCGAGCTGCTGGCCATGATGCATGGCAGGACCTGGCCGCAGCGCCTGGAAACAGGGCACGGCGGTTTCCACGACGTGCCGCCTTTCGACCGTGATGCCATGATCATCGAAGTCGATCTGCTGGTCGATTGGTACGTGCCGGCGCTATCGGGCAGCCCGGCAAGCGACAGCTTGCGCGCCGGCTACCACAGGGAGTGGAATGCGCTTCTCGACCGTCTGCACGGCCGCGAAGTCACGCTGATGCTGCGCGACTTCCATTCGCCCAACATCATCTGGCGCGGCGATCGTTTCGGGCATGACCGGCTGGGCATTGTCGATTTCCAGGATGCGCTGATCGGCCCGTCCGCCTATGACGTCGCCTCGCTCGCCATGGACGCGCGCGTCACGATGTCGCCCGAGATCGAGAGAGAGACGCTCGATGCCTATATCGCGGCGCGCCACGCAGCCGGCGCTTTCGACGAAGCAAGTTTCCTGGAATCCTACGCCATCATGGCGGCGCAGCGGAACTCCAAGATCCTCGGCATCTTCGTCCGGCTCGAAAAGCGCGACGGCAAGCCCTATTATCTAAAACATCTGCCGCGCATTCGCGATTATCTGCGTCGGGCCTTGTCTCATCCGGCGCTGGCAAGCATGCGCGATTTCTACAACGCCAACGGTTTGCTGGAGGAGCGAGCGCTGTGACAGCAAAACCGGACACTGCCATCGTACTTGCCGCCGGGCTCGGCAAACGCATGCGGCCGATCACCGACACCATTCCCAAGCCGCTGGTCAGGATCGCCGGCAAGACGCTGCTCGACTGGAGCCTCGACAGCCTGGCCGCCGCCGGTGTCGGCAAGGCCGTGGTCAACGTCCATTATTTTCCCGAACAGATCGTCGCCCATGTCGCGGCGCGCCAGTCGCCGAAGATTGTTATCTCCGATGAAAGTGAGAAACTGCTCGATTCCGCCGGCGGCATCGTCAAGGCATTGCCGGAACTGGGTGAGCGGCCCTTCTACATCCTCAACGCCGACACGTTCTGGATCGACGACGGTCCTCTCAATCTCAAGCGCCTCGCCCTTGCATGGGACGCGGCGAAAATGGATATTCTGCTGATGCTGGCGGATCTCCATCAGGCGACCGGACACTGCGGCAGCACCGATTTCCTGGTGGCGCCGGATGGTGGCTTGCGGCGTTCAAAAGGCGATCCGGCGGGCCTGATCTACGCCGGCGCGGCGATCGTCCATCCGCGGCTGTTCGGGCAAGCAGCTGCCGGGCCGCACTCGCTCAACGCCTATTTCGATTCGAGCATCGCCGCCGGGCGGCTGTTCGGCATGCCCATGCACGGCCAGTGGATCACCGTCGGCACGCCCGATGCCATTCCGCTCGCCGAAGCGGCGGTCGCCGGCGCGTTAATCGAGTCGCAATGAGCGGCTCAAGCCGCGTTTTCTCGATCCCGCCCGGAGCGCCGTTTCTACCGACGCTTGCCGAAGCGCTGCTTGCCGGCCGCCTTGTTCCTGGCTTTCGCTTCGACGGCGACCCGCTCGCTTTGGCCGATGTCACCATCTATGTGCCGACGCGCCGCGCCGCGCGCGCGCTGCGGGGTGTCTTCGTCGACAGCCTGGCGGCACGCGGCGGCGGCGGTTCGGCGATCCTGCCGGTTGTCCGGCCACTCGGCGAGTTCGATGAGGATGAGGCCGCGTTCGAGACCGAGGCAGCGGCGGCGATCGATCTCGCACCGCCGATAGCCGCGACTGAGCGCCTGTTGCTGCTGACGCCGCTGGTGCGCGCCTGGAAACGCCGGCTGCCGGCGCATGTCGCCGCGCTCTTCGCCGAGGAGATCGTCATCCCGGCCTCCACCGCCGATGCGATCTGGCTGGCGCGCGATCTGGCAAGGCTGATGGACGAGATCGAGACGGAAGGCACGGACTGGGCCAAGCTCACCGACCTGGTGACCGGCAATCTTGCCGGATGGTGGCAGGTGACGCTTGAATTCCTCGGCATCGTCACCGACGCCTGGCCGAAATTCCTCGCGGAAAGCGATCGCTCCAATCCAGCCGCGCATCGCAGCGCGCTGATCCGCGCCGAGGCGGCGCGGCTGCAGCGCAATCCGCCCGCTGGACCGGTCATCGCCGCCGGCTCGACCGGCTCCATTCCGGCCACCGCTGAGCTGCTTGCGGCGATCGCCCGCTTGCCCGGCGGCGCCATCGTGCTGCCAGGCCTCGACCGGACGCTGGACGAAGCGTCCTTCCAGGCAATCGCCGCGCCGGGTGCGCGTCCGGCCGTGCTAGGCCATCCGCAATATGGCCTGGCCAGGCTGATCGCCAAGATCGGGGTGTTGCGCGGCGATGTCGAGGAGATCGGCGCGCCCGTGCCACGGCTCGCGCTTCGCGCCGCTCTTGTCGGCGAAGCGTTGCGGCCGGCCGAGACCACCGAATTGTGGGCCGAGACGCGCGACGGTTTTTCAGCATCCGACATCGCCGGGGCCTTCGCCGGCGTGACCCTGCTCGAAGCGGCCAGCGAACGCGACGAAGCCGTCGCCATCGCCGTCGCGCTCAAGCGCGCGGTCGAAGTATCAGGCCAAAAGGCGGCTCTCGTAACCGGCGACCGCGCGCTGGCGCGGCGCGTCTCGATCGAGCTCCAGCGCTTCGGCGTCGTCGCAGACGATTCCGGCGGCACGCCGCTCGCCAACACCCCGGCGGCCAGCCTGCTCAGGCTGGCGCTCGAGGCGGTGTTCCGGCCAGGCGATCCCGTCGGCCTGCTGTCGCTGCTCAAGCATCCGCTGCTTGGCCTTGGCCTCGAACGGGCTGATGTGCGCGGTGCGGCGGAGCTTGTCGAACTGGTGGCGCTGCGCGGCGGCACCGGCCGCCCCGACATCGTTTCGCTTCCGGAATTGTTCGAGGCTCGCCTCACCGGCCTGGGCAGCGGCAGCCGGCCACCTTTCTGGTTTTCCCGGCTGACCGTGCGCACCATCGAAAGCGCACGGAATTTGCTGGACCGTCTCACGCAAGCACTGGCGCCACTTGCGGCCTTCCGGGGCCAGGATGACGCCGACCTTGCCGCGCTGGTCACAGCCAGCGTCGTCGCACTCGAAAATCTCGGCCGCACCGCCGATGGCGGCCTTGGCGAACTCTATGCCGGTGACGCCGGCGAAAAGCTTGCCGAACTGCTGCGCGGGCTGATCGCGGCTTCCGCGCCCTTGTCGTTCGCGGCGAACGAATGGCCCGACGTGATGGCGGCGCTGGTCGCGCCTGAAACGGTAAAACCGGCGCAAGGCACCGACAGGAATATCTCCATCTGGGGTGCGCTGGAAGCACGCTTGCAGACTGTCGACACGCTGGTCGTCGGCGGGCTGAACGAGGGCGTATGGCCGCGCAAGCCCGAGAGCGACCGCTTCATGTCGCGGCTGATGAAGACTGGCATCGATCTCGAACCGCCGGAACGGCGCATCGGCCTTGCCGCGCATGATTTCCAGATGGCCATGGGCGCGAAGAAGGTGCTGCTGGCCCGCTCGGCGCGTGCCGGCGATGCACCGGCGGTGCCGTCGCGCTGGTTGCAGCGCCTGCTCACCTTCATCGGCAACGACCAGGCGGCAGCGCTGCGCCGCCGTGGTGACGAACTGCTCACCTGGGCGCGCGCGCTCGACTCCGGTCCAAGACAGGATTTCGCGCCGCGGCCGCAGCCGAAGCCGCCCTTGTCAGTGCGCCCTGGCCATTTCTCGGTCACCGAGATCGAGACACTGCGTCGTGATCCCTATGCCGTCTACGCAAGGCGAATCCTCGGCCTGATGCCGCTCGATCCGGTCATCCGCGACCCCGGTGCGGCCGAGCGCGGCACGCTGTTCCATGCCATCCTGCACCTGTTCGCGGCGCGCGTCGCCGACCCACGCGCGCCCGACGCGCTCGCTGGCCTCATATCAGCCGGCCGTGCCTGTTTTGCCGATGCAGCCCTTCCAGTCGATGTCGAAGCGGTGTGGTGGCCGCGTTTCGAAAAGCTTGCCGCCAACATCATCGAGTGGGAGCGCACGCGCGCCGGCGCGGTGATCCGGCGGCATGCCGAGGAGCGTGCCGGAAAGACCGTCGTCGGCCAGTCCGGCGTGACGCTGTCCGGCTATGCCGACCGTGTCGACCTGCTGGCTGGCGGCATGGCCGACATATTGGATTACAAGACCGGCTCCTCGCCGTCCAAGGCGCAGGCGCACACGTTGCTGGCGCCGCAACTGGCACTGGAGGGCGCTCTGCTGAGGCGCGGCGCCTTCAAAGATCTGGGCGCGCGCGAACCCTCGCAGCTGGCCTTCATCAGGCTGAAGCCGAATGGCGAAGTGTTCGAGGAATCCATCCTCGAACACAACCGCCAGCCGCGCACCGCCACCGATCTTGCCGAAGAGGCCTGGGCACGGCTGGAAAAGCTTCTGATCCACTATGCCGATCCGGCGACCGGATACCTGTCGCGCGCACTGCCGTTTCGCGAAGGCGAGACCGATGGCGATTACGACCATCTTGCCCGCGTGCTGGAATGGTCGGCCGGCGGCGACGCCGGTGACGAGGGAGGGGAGGCATGAAGAGGGCCTATCCTATCCCGAGCGACACCGCGACCAGCCAGGCCCGCGCCGCCGACCCTCAGAATTCCGCCTGGGTGTCGGCGAACGCCGGCTCCGGCAAGACCCACGTGCTGGCCCAGCGCGTCATCCGGCTGCTGCTGCGCGGCACCGATCCGTCGAAGATCCTGTGCCTGACCTATACGCGCGCCGCTGCCGCCAACATGTCCAATCGGGTGTTCTCGACACTGTCGGAATGGACGACGCTTGGTGACGCGGATCTGGCGTCGAAGGTCGAGGCCCTGGAAGGCCGCCGGCCGGATCCGGAGACCATGCGCCGCGCGCGGCGCCTTTTCGCCGAGGCGCTGGAAACGCCCGGCGGGCTGAAGATCCAGACCATTCACGCCTTCTGCGAATCGGTGCTGCACCAGTTCCCGCTAGAGGCCAACATCCCAGCCCATTTCGAGATGCTCGACGGCCAGATGGAGGCTTCGTTGTTCGCCGCGGCGCGCCGCGACATGATCTCGGGAACTGCCGCCGGCGACAGGGATCTGGCCGAGGCCTTTGCCACTATCCTCGACCGGGGCGGCGAAGCCGGGCTCGATGCCTTGCTGGGCGAGATCGTGCGCAAGCGCGACGGCTTGCGCAATTTCATCGACGCGGTCGGGCGCGACGGCACGCGCTTCCAGGCGCTGTTCGACGAATTCCATTTCCGCCCCGGCCAGACCGCCGAGGGCATAGCGGCATCGGTCTGGCCGCTGCCGGGCTTCCTGCCCGACTATTTTGCCGGCTTCGCCCAGGCCGCCGATGCCGCCGATGCCAGGACGGTGCTGAACAACATCCTGCCCTATGCGCGCCAGGCGTTCGCCGAGAGCGATCCCATTCGCCGCCTGCAATTGCTCGCAAGAGCCTTCCTCAAGACCGATGGCGACGCCTACGACCCGGCAAAAGCCTTCAAGAAGGCGCTGGTCGACCGACTGCCGGATCTGGCGGAGCGCTATCTCTCAGCAGCCAGCACGATCGTTGAAACCGTCGATCGGCTGGCCCTGTTCCGGATGCTGGAAGGCACGGTTGCCGCGCTGACCATCGCCGACTGGCTGATCGCCCGCTATGAAGTGCTGAAGCGCAGCCGCGGCTTTCTCGATTTCAACGATTTGATCACCCGCACCGTCAACCTTCTGGCGCGGCCCGATGCCGGCCCCTGGGTGCAATACAAGCTCGACCAGGGCATCGACCACATCCTGCTCGACGAGGCACAGGACACCAGCCCGGATCAATGGGAGGTTGTGAAGCGGCTGGCGGAAGAGTTCTTTGCCGGCCTCGGCGCCCGCGACAGGGTCCATCGCACGGTCTTCGCTGTCGGCGACGAGAAGCAGTCCATCTATTCCTTCCAGGGAGCCGCGCCGGATTCCTTCGCCGACAGCCGGCTGTTGTTTGCTGGCCGAGTGCGCGACGCCGAAGCGTCCTTCGCCGACCTCAAGCTGACCTGGTCGTTCCGGTCGACCGATGACGTTCTGGCCGCCGTCGACCGCGTCTTCGCCGATCCCCTCGTGCGGCGCGGCATCAGCCATGATCCCGATCCGCTGAGCCACAAGGCGATCCGCACCGATGCGCCGGGCTATGTCGAGGTGTGGCCGTCGGTCGGTGCCGATATTGTCGACGAGCCCGACGATTGGACGCAAGCCATCGACCATGCCCATGCGCCGGCGGTGCGCGTCGCTGAGAACGTCGCCGCCACCATTGCCGGCTGGATCGGCACCAGTGAGATTATCGAAGGCCGCGGCAAGCGGCTGCGGCCTGGTGACGTGCTGGTGCTGGTGCGCAAGCGCGACCGCTTCGTCCATGCGCTGACCCGGGCGCTCAAACGGCGCGACATCCCGGTCGCCGGCGCCGACCGGCTGAGCCTGCCCGGCCATATCGCCGTCAGGGACCTGATCGCGCTTGGCCATCTCCTGATCCAGCCGCAGGACGATCTGTCGCTCGCCGCCGTGCTGCGCAGTCCGATCTTCGATTTGCCCGAGGAGGAACTGTTCACGCTCGCTGCGGAGAGGGCAGCTGGGCTGTCGTTGCTCGCATCGCTGCGCCAGCGTGCCGGCGAAAGCGAGCGACTGACAAAGATCGTCGCCCAGCTCGACACCTGGGCGGGCGAGGCCGCCTTCAAGCCGGTGTTCGAATTCTATGCCGGGCTGCTGGCGCGCGATGGCGTGCGCAAAAAGATGATCGCGCGGCTCGGGCCCGAGGCGGGCGACATTCTCGACGAGTTCCTGAGTTTCTGCCTCGCCGAGGAGCGAACCGGCCTGCCTGGGCTGGAAGCCTTCCTGTCGACACTGGAAAACGCCGGTCCCGAGATCAAGCGTGAGATGGACCAGACCCGCGACGAGGTCCGGGTCATGACCGTGCATGCCGCCAAGGGCCTGGAGGCGCCGGTCGTGTTCCTGGTCGATGGCGGTTCCGCCCCGTTCAGCGACCAGCATCTGCCGCGCCTGATGCCCTTTGACGGCTCCGGCGCCACCTGGGATGGCAAGGGCTATCTCTGGCGCTCGGCCAGCGACGTCGCCAACGGCTTTTCCAAAGCAGCGGCAGCGCGGGCACGGGAACTTGCCGACGACGAATACCGCCGGCTGCTCTATGTCGGCATGACCCGTGCCGAGGACCGGCTGATCGTCTGCGGCTATCACGGCAAGCGGGCGCCGAACGCCGGCACCTGGCACTCGATCGTCAGCCGCGCACTGGTCGGCGCGCCAGAGAGCCAGCAGCATCCGCATCCCGCCGGCGGCGAGCCTGTGCATCGCTTCCATGTCACCAGGCTGCCGCCGGTCGCACTGGTGTCCAGCGAGCAGGCACGGCAAGCCGACGCTTTCGAGCCTTTGCCGACTGGCCTGTTCCGGCCCTTGCCGCCGTTCGAGGACTTGCCGCGTCCCCTGTCGCCATCCGGCGCCGCGGCGCTGATCGACGAAGGCAAGGAAGCCGTGATCGACAAGGCGTCGCCGGTGCTCGATGCCGATGCGGAGCCAGGTTTTGCCGTGCTGCGTGGGCTTGCCCTGCACAAGCTGCTGCAGATGCTGCCCGGCATTGCCGAGCCCGAACGCGCGGGAGCAGCGGAACGCTACCTCGCACGAACCGGCGCCGGCTGGCCTCCGTCAGAGCGGGAGAAAGCCTTGGCTTCGGTCACTTCGATCCTTGCGGATCCCCGCTTCAGTCAGCTGTTTGCGCCGTCGTCGCGTGCCGAGGTCGCGATCATGGGCAGCCTGGAGGTCAAGGGCAAAAAGCGCTCGATTTCCGGCAAGATCGACCGGCTGGCGGTGACGCCGGACGCGGTCTCGATCGTCGACTACAAGACCAACCGGCCGGCACCCGCCTCTCTGGCCGAGGTCCCGCCGGCCTATGTCCTGCAGCTGGCGCTCTATCGTGCCCTGCTGCAGCCGCTTTATCCCGGTCGCGCGGTCCAGGCGGCCTTGCTGTTCACCGAGGCGCCGCGGCTGATCGAGCTGCCGGCGAGCGCCATGGACGACGCCCTTGCTCGACTCACGGGAGCGTGACACAACACCTGCTTGAAGAAGGGTGCGATCACCACCACATTTGGTGCGACGAAAAATTTCGAAAGGATTTCTGCATGACCACTGTCAAGGTCGACAAGAGCAATTTTCAGGCCGATGTGCTTAACGCCAGCGTACCGGTCGTCGTCGATTTCTGGGCGGAATGGTGCGGTCCCTGCAAGATGATCGCGCCGGCGCTTGAGGATATCGCCAGCGAACTTGGCGCCAAGATTAAGATTGCCAAGCTGAACATCGACGAGAATCCCGAGCTTGCCGCGCAGTTCGGCGTGCGCTCGATCCCGACGCTGATGATCTTCAAGGGCGGCGAAGTGGCCGACATGAAGGTCGGTGCGGCGCCCAAGACCGCGCTGTCGCACTGGATCAATGGCAGCCTCGCCTGATCCATCTGAAATTCCTGATATCAAGCCCGGCCTCGCGCCGGGCTTTTTGTTGGCGTCACTACAGGGCCGCGCGTCTATGGCCGCACGCTGTAGCAATTGGATTGGCGCATGATCCTTTCGGAAAATCGAGACCGAGTTTCTGGGTCATGCGCTGGGCGGCTCTGGCCCTCACACCCGGGCACTCCATGTCTTCTGTTGTCGATGCAGGATGTCTTCTGTTGGCAGCGCAAGCAGGGAGAAACGACATGACCGGATCCGCCAAGGCCACCGTCTTCATCGACAATGAACGCGTCATCGTCACCGAATACCGCTTCGCGCCGGGCGAGAACACCGGCTGGCACCGCCACGGCCACGACTATGTCGTCGTGCCGCTGATGGACGGCAAGGTAAAGCTGTTGACCAAGGACGGCGAATCCTTCGCCGAGATGAAGAAGGGCGCGCCCTATTTCCGCAGGGAAGGCGTCGAGCATGACGTCATCAACGCCAATGACGGCGACTATGCCTTCATCGAGATCGAGCTGAAGTGATGGCATGCCATCATCTGCCATCTTGATGGCAGGAGTAGAAAAGGCTATCTTTCTCAAAAGGGAGTTTGAAATGGCCGAACCCCAGCTTTCCGTCCGCAGCGCAAAAGCACGTGATCTTGCGCATCGACTCGCTCGTCGCGAAAACCGCTCAATAGCTGATATCGTCGAACGCGCGCTTGAATCCTATGAGATTCGGGAGGCCGGGCGAGAACCGGCATCCGCCTTCTACTCTCGCCTGACGGCAAGCGTTGGCGTCGACATCGATCTGGAAGAAATCATCCGGGAAAGCCGCAAGGTCCATACAGGGCCGGAGCTTTGATTTTCGTCGACACCAATGTGATTTCAGAGAGCCTTAGAAAGGCGCCTGACGCGGCTGTCATGGCTTGGCTGGTCCGCAACGATGCCGAACTGGCGCTTCCCACGGTGGCGATTGCCGAAATCGCTTTCGGCATCCAAAAGATACGACCTGACGAGCGTGCCGATCGCCTGGAGCAAGGTCTCTCCCAATGGCGCCATCGCTTTGCCGGTCGCATTTTTGGGCTGACGGAGGAGGCGGCTCTGGCTTATGGCGAGATTATGGGAACGGCGACGCGCCAGGGCCGGGGCATGTCGGCACCCGATGGCATGATTGCAGCGACAGTGCGCGTGAATGGCGGTCGGCTGGCAACGCGTAACCTGAACGACTTCGGCCCGGCCAACCTTGAGCTGATCTCACCTTGGGATTTCTAGGGCGTCTCACCGTTCACGGAACAGGCGGAATGCTCTACCAGTCGGCGATGCGATCACCGCCGACGAATTGCGCACTTTTGGCGGTGTATTCAAACAGCTCGATCTTCACACCGTTGGGATCGCGTATCCAGGCCTGAAACGTGTCGTCGCAGGCGTGCTTCTTATCCGTGACATCGACGCCTTTCGATCTGATATGGGCGATCGCCGCGTCGATGTTTTCAACCTCAAGGCAAAGTGGTTGATCTGGTTCTGCTCGCTATATGCGGTGCCGTCCTTCTGGAACACCTCGACATGGCTGCTGCCGCCGCAATTGAGGTAGAACCCGAAAATCTTGCCGTCGCGCAGGAAATTGAATTGGGTGTCGAGGCCGAGCACGTCGCGATAGAAGCTTCGCGTCGCTTCCAGGTTATTCGCGAAGATGCAGACATGGGCGAGCTGCTTGACCTTGATCATGACTGGCTCCTCTCGAAGGTCTGGCCTCAGGTCGGCGGCGTGCCGTTCTCGGCCAGCACCGCGCCGGCCAGGTACAATGAACCGCCGATCAAGATGCGCGGCGGCGGGCCGTCCCAGGTATCGCGCAGCAGCATCAGCGCATTGGCAACCGAACTCACCGGCTCGGCCGTCAGTCCCGCCTCCGTCGCGCGGATCGCCAGTTCGTCGTTAGGCACGCCGGCCTCGCTGAGGCTCACCGGCACCGTGTAGACATGCCGGGCCAAGCCTTTGAAGGCCCGGAAATAGCCACTCTGGTCCTTGGTGTTGATCATGCCGGAAATGAGGAAGAGCGGACGTGGGTTCTTTTCTTCCTGCTCGGCCAGCGCTTCGGCAATCACCATGCCGGCGCCCGGATTGTGGCCGCCGTCCAGCCAGATGTCGGCACCCTTCGGTGCCAGTTCCGCCAGCCGGCCCTGCGCCAGCTTCTGCATGCGGCCTGGCCAGGCGACATTGATCATCGCCTTTTCGGCAGCGCGATGGCTGATCTCGAAACCGGTCGCCTTGACCGCGGCGATCGCCGCCGCCGCATTGGCGAATTGGTGGCGCCCCGGCAGCCGTGGCGGCGGCAGGTCCATCAACCCGTCCTCGTCCTGGTAGACCATGCGGCCGTTTTCCTCATAGGCGAGGAAATCCTGGCCGTAGACGAAGGTCGGGCACTCAAGCCGATCGGCGGTTTCGATCAGCACCTGCTGTGCCGTCTCGCTTTCCTGTGCGCCGATGACCACCGGGCAGCCAGGCTTGATGATCCCGGCCTTTTCGGCGGCGATCAGTTCGACACGGTCGCCGAGATAGGCCTCGTGGTCGAGCGACACCGGCATGATCACCGATACGGCAGGCTCCTTCACGACATTGGTGGCGTCGAAACGGCCGCCGAGCCCGACCTCGATAATGGCGGCATCGGCCTGGTGTTCGGAAAACAGGAGGAAGGTGACGGCGGTGAGGATCTCGAAGACGGTGATTGTCTCGCCTTCGTTGGCCCTGGCGACGCGCGCTATGGCATCGGCGAACACCCTGTCCTCGACCAGCCTGCCGCCGCCATCGGCGGCCAGCCGGTAGCGCTCATGCCAATTGACCAGATGCGGCGAGGTGTGGACATGGACGCGGTAGTCCGCCGCCTCGAGCAGGGCGCGCGAAAACGCGGCGCACGAACCCTTGCCATTGGTGCCGGCGATGTGGATGACCGGCGGCAGCCGGTCCTGCGGGTTGTCAAGCCGCTCCAGCAGCCGCGAAATGCGGTCGAGCGAAAGGTCGAAGCCTTTCGGGTGAAGCGCCATCAGGGCTTCGATTTCGCGGTCGGCGGCAAGCGTCATCATGGAAGAATCCTATGCGGGCCGCAAAGCACGCGCAATCGCGGTTCGCGGCGCACAATGTCGCGTCAGGCGTGCGGTCGGGCTTCCGTCGGAATGGTGGCCGGCGGCAGGATTTCCGGCTCGATCGGCTTTTGCTCCTCCGGCAGCTTGAGCAGCATCCTGAGCAGGCGCGCGATGGTTTCGCGCAGTTCCAGCCGCGACACCACCATGTCGACCATGCCGTGCTCCATCAGATATTCGGAGCGCTGGAAGCCATCTGGCAGCTTTTCGCGGATGGTCTGTTCGATCACGCGCGGTCCGGCAAAGCCGATCAGCGCGCCGGGCTCGGCGATGTGCACATCGCCCAGCATGGCGTAGGAGGCAGTGACGCCGCCGGTGGTCGGGTTGGTCAAGACGACGATGTAGGGAAGACCGGCTTCCTTCAGCCTGTCGACGCCGACCGTGGTCCTCGGCAATTGCATGAGGGACAAAATACCTTCCTGCATGCGGGCACCGCCGGAGGCGGCAAAGAGGATGAGCGGCCGCTTGCGCTGCAGGGCGACTTCAAAGCCATGCACGATGGCGTCGCCGGCGGCCATACCGAGCGAGCCGCCCATGAAGGCGAAGTCCTGCACCGTCACCACAACCGGCAGGCCCTCGACGGTCCCCAGCGCGTTGATGATCGCGTCTTCCAGGCCGGTCTTGGCCTTGGCGTCCTTCAGCCGGTCGACATAGCGCTTCTCGTCGCGGAATTTCAGCGGGTCCTGCATGACCTTGGGGTTGTCCAGGGTCTCGTATTTGCCGTCGTCGAAGAAGAATTTCAGCCGCTCCTTGGCCGAGATCTTCATGTGATGACCTGACGAAGGGATGACGAACTGGTTGGATTCCAGATCCTTATGGAACACCATCTCGCCGGTCTCCGGATCCTTGATCCAGAGATTCTCGGGCATGTCGGTGCGCCGGCCGAGCATCGAATTGATCTTCGGGCGAACGTAGTTGGTGATCCAGTTCATCGCTTCGGCTCCTGTCCTGACGAAGAGTTGGGTAAAGAGGTAGGAAACTATTCGGCGGCAGCAAGGCGGGCCGAGCGCACACCTTGCGCAAGACCGCTGACCAGCGTGGCCACGGCTTCGGCAGGGTCGGCGGTCTTTTCGCCTTTCGGCCCCAGCACATTGGCCACCGCATTGACGATCGCGGTGCCGACGACGACGCCGTCGGCATTGGCGCCGATCACGCGGGCCTGCTCGGCGGTCTTGACGCCGAAGCCGACGCAGACCGGCAGGCCGGTATGGCCCTTGATGCGCTTGACCGCCGCCGCCACCTTGCCGGTGTCGGCCAGCGCCGAGCCGGTGATGCCGGTCATCGACACATAATACACGAAGCCCGACGTGTTTTGCAGCACCTTGGGCAGGCGCTTGTCATCGGTGGTCGGCGTCGCCAGCCGAATGAAATTGATACCGGCTTTCAGCGCCGGAATGCACAGTTCCTCATCCATCTCCGGCGGCAGGTCGACGACGATCAGCCCATCGATGCCACTGGCGATAGCGTCCGTGAGGAAGCGGTCGACGCCGTAGATGTAGATCGGGTTGTAATAGCCCATCAGAACGATCGGCGTCTCATTGTCGCCGGTCCGGAACTCCGCCGCCATCTTGAGTGTCTTGACCAGCGTCTGGCCGCCTTTCAGCGCCCTGAGGCCCGCGGCCTGGATCGCCGGACCGTCGGCCATCGGATCGGAAAACGGCATGCCTAGCTCGATGATGTCGGCGCCCGCGCCCGGCAGTGCCTTCATGATCGACAGCGAGGTGTCGTAGTCCGGATCGCCGCCCATGAAATAGGTGACGAGCGCCGGGCGGCCTTCGGTCTTCAGCTTTGCCATGCGGCGGTCGATGCGGGTCACCATGATCAGATCTCCATGCCCAGCATCGAGGCCACCGTATGCACGTCCTTGTCGCCACGACCGGACAGGTTGACGATCACGATCTGGTCCTTGTCCATCGCAGGCACGATCTTCACCGCATGCGCGATGGCATGCGCCGACTCCAGCGCCGGGATGATGCCTTCGACCCGGGTCGTCAGCTTGAAGGCCTCCAGCGCCTCGTCGTCGAGAATAGGTACATATTCGACTCGACCCGAGTCGCGCAGCCAGGAGTGCTCCGGTCCAACGCCGGGATAATCGAGACCGGCCGAGATCGAATGCCCGTCCATGATCTGGCCGTCGGCATTCTGCAGGAGATAGGTGCGGTTGCCGTGCAGCACGCCAGGTTTTCCTGCGTTCATCGAGGCGCAATGCTCGATGCCGTCGAGGCCGCGCCCGCCGGCTTCGATGCCGATAATGCGCACCTCCTTGTCGTCCAGGAAGGGATGGAACAGGCCGATGGCGTTCGAACCGCCGCCGACAGCGGCGATGATGGTGTCCGGCAGCCGGCCTTCCTGCTCGAGGATCTGCGCCCGCGCCTCTGTGCCGATCACCGACTGGAAGTCGCGCACCAGTTCCGGATAGGGATGTGGGCCGGCGGCGGTGCCGATCAGGTAATAAGTGTCCTCGACATTGGTCACCCAGTCGCGCAGCGCCTCGTTCATGGCGTCTTTCAGCGTGCCGTGACCAGCGGTCACCGGCCGCACTTCGGCGCCGAGCAGCTTCATGCGGAAGACGTTGGGGCTTTGCCGGGCGACATCGGTGGCGCCCATATAGACGACGCAGGGAAAGCCGAAGCGGGCCGCGACCGTGGCCGACGCCACGCCGTGCTGGCCGGCACCGGTCTCGGCGATGATGCGCTTCTTGCCCATGCGCTTGGCCAGCAGAATCTGGCCGAGACAATTGTTGATCTTGTGCGAGCCGGTATGGTTCAGATCCTCGCGCTTGAAATAGACTTTCGCGCCGCCGAGATGGCGTGTCAGGCCTTCAGCGAAATAAAGCTTCGAGGGTCGCCCGGCATAGTGGGTCGAGAGGTCAGTCAGTTCAGCCCTGAAATCCGCATCGTCCTTGACCTCGTTCCAGTGCCGCTCCAGGTCGAGGATCAGCGGCATCAGCGTTTCGGCAACGAAACGACCGCCGAAAATGCCGAACATGCCCTGTTCGTCGGGCCCGGTGCGGAAGGAATTGGGTATCGCCGGCTTGTTCATCGCCGATCTCCTGGCATCTTGATTTCTTGAGCATGCTTGTCGGAAAACCGGTTCCCCACATGCTCTGGATTGAACCGGTCAGGCGGCGCGGTTGTCGCGCGCTGCCCTGACGGCCCGGAAAAACTGCTCGATCAGCGCCGGATCCTTGACGCCCGGCGCACTTTCCACGCCTGAGGAAATGTCTATTCCGGGCGGATTGGCAAGCCGAAGGGCATCGCCGATATTGCCGGCGTTGAGCCCACCGGAAAGCATGTAATCGACGCCGGCGTCAAGGCCGGCGAGGATGCGCCAGTCGTAGACAACACCATTGCCCCCCGGCAGTTCGGAGCCTTTCGGCGGCTTGGCGTCGAACAGGAACCTGTCGGCGATGCCGACGAACGGCCTTATCCGTTCGAGATCCGCGGCCTCGCTGAGCGGCAGCGCCTTCATCACCGGCAGGCCATAGCGGGCTTTCATCTCGGCCACCCGCTCGGGCGTTTCCGCGCCATGCAGCTGCAGCATGTCGGGCTGCATTTTGGCAACGATTTCGTCCAGGAAGATGTCGCCGGCATCGACGGTGACGGCAACCGCCATCGCCTTGCCACGCGCCGCCTCGCGCAGACGGCCAGCCTCGGCAGGGTCGACATAGCGTGGGCTTTTGGCAAAGAAAATAAAGCCGACATGGCTGGCGCCGCAGGCCAGCGCCGCGGCCATTGCCCCGTCGGTCTTCAAGCCGCAGATCTTGATGTCGAGTGCCATGCGCGGGAATTGGCATGAAAAGCGAAAAGAGTCGAGAAAAAGCATACTGTTTGCCGCCAACGCCAAAGGCGCTACCTATAGATGGACAAGGCGGGAGTACGATCATGGCCGAGAGAACCGTTGCCGAACTCAGGCAGAAGATAACGCAGGCGCGCGAGGTCATTGCGCACCTGATGGACAAGGCCGCCTTCAACGGCGCCGAGGCGCACCGCGCGCTCGACTATTTCGGCAGCGATGCCTTCGACCGCAATTTTTTGCCGTGGCCGCATCACGGCGAAGAGGGGCTGCGTCCGGAGGAACTCAACGCGACGAATGACGATTGAGCGGCCCCGCTTTGGGATATTCACGCTTGCGGGACAGCACCCCCCTCTGGCCTGCCGGCCATCTCCCCCGCAAGGAGGGAGATTACGCGCTCAATCGCTTTAGCCAATCTCGACCGTTGCAAGATGAGCCAGACGCTGAAGCTGCCGATCTCCCCCCTTGCGGGGGAGATGGCCGGCAGGCCAGAGGGGGGTGTGAAGGATCGCTGCAGACGGCATTCTTTCTCCGCCTACCCATAACATCGCGGCCCTACTCGAAGGCGATCGCCTGAAGCGCGCCGCCATTGCGCTTCAGCCATGCCTTGCAGCGCTCTGTGTCCGGGCAGAGCTGCTCGCACAGCTTCCAGAATTTCGGACCGTGGTTCATCTCCTTGAGATGCGCGACTTCATGCGCGACGAGGTAATTGATCACCGGCGACGGCGCCATCATGATCCGCCAGGAGAAGGACAGATTGCCGTCGGAGGTGCAGGAGCCCCAGCGGCTCGACGTGTCCTTGAAGCGAACGGCCTTGGCACGCTTGCCCAGCGCCTGGGTGTGCTTGAGCACCAGCTTCTCGATGTCCTTCTTGGCCTCGCGCTTGAGAAAGTCGGCGATGCGGCGCGGCAGGTGTATGCGGTCGCCATGCACGATCAGCAGCGGGCCGCGCTCATCGCTCGACACCGTCACGGTCCCGCGTTTTGACGGCTCGTGGACGATGCGGTGCGCCACGCCACGCACCGGGATCTTGATGCCGGGCCGCACTTGCGGCCGAGCCGGGACCTTGGCTAGCCGCTGTTCCAGCCAATCTTGATGTCGGTCGAGGAATTTTTCCACTTCGCCCCGGCGCAAGCCCGGCGGCACCGTAATGCGCAGGCCACGGCCGCCGGAATCGATGCGCAGCGTCAGCCGCCGGGCGCGGTCGTTTTCGACGATCTTGAGCGGCAGCGAGCGGCCGGCAACAACATGCTCGCGCTCTTCGACAGGCGCGGGCTTGGGCTTTGTCAAATTGCGGAAGAAGCCGAAGGACATGGCCGGACGATACGCGATTCGAGGAAAACGGATAGAATAAAGAAAGGAACAAAAAAGAAACGGCGCCGCTCGTGCGACGCCGTTTTTTCACGATCTGACCAGTCGCTGGATGTCAGTCGTCAAGCAGGTTCGAACCCTTGCCGCGCTTGGTGGTCGTCCCGGTGCTCGGATCGGCCTTCGTCGGCGCCGTCGACTTGTTGCGGTTGGCCATGAAGCGGTCGAACTCGTCCTGGTCCTTGGCGCGGCGCAATTCGCGGGCGTAGTCGTCGAACTCGGTCAGCATCTCGTCGAGCTTGCGGCGTTCCTCAGCGAGGCGCTCAAGTTCCTTTTCGCGCCAGTCGTCAAAGGCGACGTTGCCGGTGCGGGCGGAGCCGTGACCCCAGCGCGCCGCCTTGTCGGAGCCACGGCGGCAGCCGGCGAAGATGCCGTCGGTGGCCCGGTTGACGTCACGCTTCAAGCCGTCGAGGCGGTCGCCCCAGATGATGTAGGCGAGCATGGCGAAGCCGAGTGGCCAGAACACCATGAAACCGATCACCATCAACGCGATGGTTGCCGGCGTCCAGGCCGGGCGGATCAATGCAGATGTGTTCATTTTCTCCCATTCCTTCGGTTGGAGACAGCCTAGACCGGCTGCGTGGAATCGAAATGGGAAGAAGAAAACGGCGATTCAAGACAATATCCGCCAAAACCGGACAAGAGGCTGAAATGATTGTTGCTTTTTGAGCGCTTCGAGGAAAAGAACGGCCAACCCGGCAACAAGTCCCCAAAACGCGGCGCCGACGCCGAACAGCGTCAGTCCCGACGCGGTGACGGCGAAGGTGACGGTGGCGGGCATGCGTTCGCCTTCGTCCTTCAAGGCGATCGACAAAGCATTGGCAAGCGGCGACATCAGCGCCAGACCGGCCACCAGCACGATCAGGCTCTGCGGCAGGACGGCGAAGATCGCCACCAGCGAAGCGCCGAAAATGGCGAAGATGAGATAGGCGAGCGCATAGAACGGGCCGGTCTTCCAGCGCTCGGCGGGGTCCGGATGGACGTCAGGCCCGGTGCAGATCGCTGCCGAAATCGCCGCCAGATTGGTGGTCGAGCCGCCAAAGGGCGCCGACAGCAGCGAAAACAGGCCGGTGACGCCGATCAGCGGGCCCGGCTCCGGGTGATAGCCGGCGGCGCGCAGCACGGCGAGACCCGACAGGTTCTGTGAAGCCATGGTGACGAGATAGAGCGGCAGCGCGAGGCCGATGATCGCGGCGGCGCTGAACTGCGGCGCGATCAGCGTCAGCGTCGACAGTTCCGGTGTCGGCAGGCCGCCGACGCGGCCGGTGAGAAATGCCGCGAGGCCGCCGCCGATCAGCACCACCAGCACCGACACTGCCGGATTGAACAGCCTGATGACGAAAAAGGTCGCTATCAACGGCAGGATCAGCCATGGATCGGCGGGAATGGCCTTGACCGCGTTGATGGCGAAACTGACGAGAATGCCGGCCAGCATGCCCGAGGCAACCGACGCCGGTATCCTGGCGATCAGCCGCGTCAGGGGCCCGAACAGGCCGGTGACTATCAACAGGATGCCGGTTACCATGAAGGCGCCTAC
This sequence comes from Mesorhizobium sp. M1050, assembly GCF_040318715.1. Classification (NCBI taxonomy): domain Bacteria; kingdom Pseudomonadati; phylum Pseudomonadota; class Alphaproteobacteria; order Hyphomicrobiales; family Phyllobacteriaceae; genus Mesorhizobium; species Mesorhizobium sp. M1050. The sequence goes on from NZ_JAMYMV010000011.1 coordinate 117,144, forward strand.
CGCCTCGCTGATCGAAAAGCCGCTCGAGGCGGCGATCAGAGCCAGGCCCGGTGTCGACCATGCGGTGATGACAGGCATCCTCGTGCGCCACGATAGCCACAGGCACTCGATGGCCATGGCCAGACAGATGGCGGTCACGCCGCTCGCCGTCTCGATCTGCGTCGCACCGACCGCCTTGGCGGCGGCAATGACGATGGCCAGCGTGCCGCCGAAACCGACGATCGCCGCGACGAAGGCGGATATCGGAATGGAAAGGCGCATCAGGTCAGTTTCCCCTCTGTGCCATCGCATCGACGGCCCGCACCAACATGTCGAGATCCTGCGGCCGCGACAGGCGGTGGTCGCCATCGGGGATCAGCGACAAGGTCACGTCGTCGGCCGGCAGCAGGCTGACCAGCTTCAGCGCGTGGCTTGCCGGCACGTCAGCATCGGCCAGTCCCTGCAGGATGTGCACCGGACAATGCGTGTCGATTGGGCCCGTCATCACCCTGTTTTCGCGCCCGTCCTCGATCAGAGCGCGCGTATAGATGTAAGGCTCGGCGGAATAGTCCGACGGCTCCTCGAAGAAGCCTTTTTTGACGAGATCGCGCTTCTGCGCCTTGGTCAGCACCGGTTCGACCAGTTCGGTGGTAAAATCAGGCGCCGGCGCCAGCAGCACCAGGCCGGCGACGTTGCTGCCGCCCGCTTTGTGCAATTCCTGCACCATGCGCAGCGCTATCCAGGCGCCCATCGAGGAGCCGACCAGGATCTGCGGGCCCTTGGTGAAATGCCGGAACACGGCAAGGCTCTGCGCAAGCCATGTCGAAATCGTGCCGTCGGCAAAGGCGCCGCCGGATTCGCCATGGCCGGAATAATCATGGCGCAGGAACGCGCGGCCTTCCCTTGCCGCCCAATCCGACAGTGTCTGCGCCTTCGTGCCCAGCATGTCCGACTTGTAGCCGCCAAGCCAGACGATGCCGGGCGCGGAGCCGGCACTATGGCGCACCGCGATGCGCGATCCCCCAACACCGGGAAAGATTGGGACATCGATAAAGACGGGGGGCGTGGCGTTCATGGCTTTTTCCTCAACGTCGGTCTTGTGGCACAGCCAGCGGCGAGGCGGAAAGTGCTCGCGATGTTTCTTTGTTTGGTGCAGGGCCGCGATCAGGGTGATTTTCTATCAATGCTGTGCTATTGACTCCGCCCGCGCGCTCACCACATTGACGCGTCCACGCATCAACACTGACAAACCCTGAACGAAACGGCCAAGGAGACCACGACCATTCGCAGACCTTTCAAAGCAGCGGCGCCGACCAAGGATGGCCCGCGCTCCAACCGTGATATCCGGGTGCCCCGGGTCCAGCTTATCGACGCCGAAGGCCAGAACCGCGGCGATGTTTCCATCAACGACGCATTGCTGCTCGCCGAGGAGGCTGGGCTTGATCTCGTCGAGATATCGCCCAATGCGGTGCCCCCCGTCGTCAAGATTCTCGATCTCGGCAAGTTGAAATACGCCAACCAGAAGAAGGCGGCCGAGGCGCGCAAGAACCAGAAGGTCATCGAGATCAAGGAGATCAAGATGCGCCCGAACATCGACAGCCATGACTACGAGACCAAGATGAAGGCGGTTCGCCGCTTCTTCGAGGAAGGCGACAAGGTCAAGCTGACGCTGCGGTTCCGTGGCCGTGAGATGGCGCATATGGAACTCGGTATGCAGCTTTTGAACAAGGTCCGCGAGGAAGTGGCGACGATCGCCAAGGTCGAAGCGGAACCGAAGCTCGAAGGCCGGCAGATGATGATGGTGCTGTCGCCGCGCTAAGGTGTGCTGAACTATCAACACACCTCAGTCACGATGACGCGCTAACGCGCTTAAATCCGCCTGAATCACATCCCAAGGCGTCCCGGCGATCGGCGGGACGCCTGTTTTCTTTGGCCGAGGCTGCGATCGCCGGTTTTTTATGCATGTCACAAGACCGCGCCTTCGGGCGACATGCATCACGCTCTACGATGATCGGATTCCAAGGTTGGATAAAGAACTCAAATACGGGCTGGGCAATTACCAGCGTACGCGTCGGATGGTGCTTGCCGGGCTCGTGGCGGTGCTGTTCGCAGCGCTGCTGTTCGGCCAATCGACCTTTCCGCCCGACACGCCGGTGCATGAGTCGATCGAAATGTTCGGCGTGCTGCTGATTTTCCTCGGCATCGTCGGGCGCCTTTGGTCGACGCTCTACATAGGCGGACGCAAATCTTCCGAGGTGGTGACCGGCGGGCCTTACTCGATCACCCGCAACCCACTCTATGTCTTCTCGACCGTAGCCGCGGCCGGCGTCGGGGCGCAGATCGGCTCGTTCTCCGGCATCGCACTCTTCGCGCTTCTGTGCGCGGGCGCCTTCCATATCGTCATCCTGCGCGAGGAGAAATTCCTCAAGGAAGCGCTTCCCGCCACATATCAGGCGTATCTGGCGAGAGTGCCGCGCTTCTTCCCGAAGCTTTCCCTCTACCAGGAGGGTGATACCGGCAGCTTCAAGCCGCGCCTGTTGTTGACCACGCTGCTCGATGGCCTGGTGTTCCTCGTCGCGCTGCCGGCCTTCGAACTGATCGACGGCGCCCAGCAGTCGGGCATGCTGCCGGTATTGTTCCGGCTGCCCTGACTCAAAGGGCAGAGCCGCATCTCTACAGGTGTTGCACAGCCGCCGGCTTTGACGTATAGGACCGCCGTTCAAGAAAACCGCCGGGCAGGGCATGCCGTGGCGGTTTCATTTGCTTTTCGGGCTTTGGTCGGCCCGAAGCGAACAAGACAAGAGGCGTGGAGTGCCGGAGGCACGACAGGGACCTCATAGAAACGGAGTAGCAAAATGCCCAAGATGAAGACCAAGTCCGCCGCCAAAAAGCGGTTCAAGATCACAGGTACGGGTAAAGTTTTGTCGGCTGCGGCCGGCAAGCGTCACGGCATGATCAAGCGTTCCAACAAGTTCATTCGAAATGCCCGCGGCACGATGGTTCTGGCTGAACCGGATGGCAAGAAGGTCATCAAGAATTTTCTTCCGAACGGCCTCTAAGGCGCGATGCCAAAAAGTTGCAGACTTTTTGGACAACATCCCGCTCAAATAAGGCATTCGGTCCGGACACGCATTTGTTTTACGCAATTCCGAACGGAAAACCGCAAGGCACTTTTCCTGGAATTGCTTTTAAGGAGATCATGACATGGCACGCGTAAAGAGAGGCGTCACCTCGCACGCCAAGCACAAGAAGGTCCTGAAAGCCGCAAAAGGCTTCTACGGCCGCCGCAAGAACACCATCCGCATCGCCAAGCAGGCAGTGGAAAAGTCGCTGCAGTACGCTTATCGCGACCGCAAGAACCGCAAGCGCTCGTTCCGTGCGCTGTGGATCCAGCGCATCAACGCAGCGACCCACGAGCACGGCCTGACCTATGGCCGCTTCATCGACGGCCTCAACAAGTCGGGCATCGAGATCGATCGCAAGATCCTGTCGGATATGGCCATCCACGAGCCGCAGGCTTTCGCAGCGCTTGTGGCCAAGGCCAAGGTGGCGCTCGAATATCTGAAGAACACCACGCCGAACGCTTTTGAAAGCGCTGTCGCCTAAGACCAGCGCTTCCCAAGCATTCGCAATTCTGATTTGGGGAACCCGCGCTGGCACGGCTGGCGCGGGTTCTTTTTTGACCCTGATGTAACCAAAATGGTGACGACGAACCAAAATGGTGTCGGTCGCCCGATCGAGAGAGTTTCGCCGTGAACGACACAGCTGGAAATCTTGAAGCGCTGGAGGCCTCGCTGCTTGCCGACATCGCAGCGGCCTCCGACGAGGCCTCGATCGAGGCCGTGCGCGTCGCGGCTCTTGGCAAGAAGGGTTCCATCTCCGAAATGCTGAAGACGCTCGGCGCCATGACCGCCGAGGAGCGCCAGGTGAAAGGCCCTGCCATCAACGGCCTCAAGAATCGCGTCACCGATGCGCTGACGGCCCGCAAGGCCGAGCTCAGGGATGCGGCGATCACCGCGCGTCTCGCCGCCGAAAGGGTCGACGTGACGCTGCCGGTGCGGCAGTCGCCGGCCGAGCGCGGCCGCATCCATCCGATCAGCCAGGTCATCGACGAGATCGCGGCGATCTTCGGCGATCTCGGTTTCTCCATAGCCGAAGGTCCGGATATCGAGACCGACTATTACAATTTCACCGCGCTGAATTTCCCCGAAGGCCATCCGGCGCGCGAGATGCACGATACCTTCTTCTTCCAGCCGGACGGGAAGGGCGAGCGCAAGCTTTTGCGCACGCACACCTCGCCCGTGCAGATCCGCACCATGGAGACGAAGAAGCCGCCGATCCGCATCGTCATTCCAGGCAAGACCTACCGGCAGGATTCCGATGCCACCCATTCGCCGATGTTCCATCAGGTCGAGGGGCTGGTGATCGATAAGACGGCCAATGTCGCCAACATGAAGTGGGTGCTGGAGGAGTTCTGCAAGGCCTTCTTCGAGGTGCCACAGGTCAAGATGCGCTTCCGGCCGTCCTTCTTCCCATTCACCGAGCCGAGCCTCGAGGTCGACATCCAGTGCGACCGCTCGCGGCCCGGCGAAGTGCGCTTCGGCGAAGGCTCCGACTGGATGGAGATCCTCGGCTGCGGCATGGTGCATCCCAATGTGCTGCGCCATGGCGGGCTCGACCCGGACGAATATCAAGGCTTTGCCTGGGGCATGGGCATCGATCGCATCGCCATGCTGAAATATGGCATGCCGGACCTGCGCGCCTTCTTCGACGCCGATGTCCGCTGGCTGTCACATTACGGTTTCAGGCCGCTCGACATGCCGACCTTGTTCGGCGGCCTGAGCGCATGACAGCGCCGCACACCGGCGGCTGTCGCTGCGGCGCCGGGGGGGGGGGGGCGTGGGGGCCCCCCCCCCCCCCCGCCCGAATTCACTGTGGGGCGGGTGGCGGGGGGGGCGGGGGCGCCGGGGGCGGGGGGTGGGGGGGGGAGGGCGGGGCGGGGGGCGGGGG